>DAOWNS010000318.1 GCA_030642465.1 Candidatus Thorarchaeota archaeon
AATCGGGAAACAAATCTTCAAAGTTGAGGCAACTCCCGCCCAAAGACAAGGCATGGAGGAGCTTAAGTGTCAAAACTGTGGCGCTCCATTGCCAGTGCCTGACCAATCCGTAGAGGCTGTAGTCTGCGCTCATTGTGGAACTGCACCCCTGCTACCTCCTTGATACTGAGATAATTGTCGAACTCGTCCAAGATTCATTAATATGGCTCACCCGCAAAAGTAGAAGAAGTAAGACCTATTGGAGATCGGAACTCTATGCCCGTTTATCTCGAGTACAATGAATCCACTTCGCAATTCTTCGAAACCACAAGGAACATGGCTGACGATGCGATCATCGTAGTCGTAGATGAATCCCAGAAGAAATTACTCATGTCTGTGCCGACTGGAATTGGTATGATTGCTCGACGGTCTGCAGAACGACAGGTTCGTGGAATTTCAAAATCAGGATTCATGCTGGGCTCGGGCGGACGTGTAGGCCAGGACCACGCTTTGGAAATTGTTGGCGAGGGCGGTCAGCTTCCTGACAAGCTCAGAGAGAGTCCTAGAGAAGTCTACTAGTTAGCATTTCCAAGCTGTCGCGCCTTACGGGATGGCTCTTCATTTCTTCTTATGCAGCCGTAGGATAACACTTATATCATTATTAACTATGGTTAATACGAGGTTTTTCCTTTGTTTAATTGCTGTGAATTGAAGTTCAGTGATATCAAGAATAAAGATGTTACAGATGTAAATGGAGAGAAGGTTGGGCGGGTAATCGATTTCATCGTTCGTTTTACAGACAACAAGATCGACTTGAAGTCAGTTATTCTGGGCGGTGGAAGAATCGAGGAGTTGTTGGAATCCCTTGGTCTTCGTCCGGATAAGGACCCGGTTTTCCAGTTGGACTGCATTGATTCAATATCAGATATTGTTCATCTTAAGGTCGATGTGAACACTCTGAAGACTACCTTGGATCCTAGTGCCATGGAAGCTGGCGATATGAAGATGTCCGAGCTTGCTAAACTGAAGGTAGTTGACTCAGACGGATTCAAGGTTGGGAACGTCATGGATGTCTGGTTTGATGACAACACCAAGCCTTGGCTTGTTATTGGCGGCGGCTTCCTTGAGGAAACACTTGAGAAGCTAGGTGCTCAGCCTGACATTGACTTGCTTCTGCCTGCAGAGTTTATCTCGGAAATCAGAGAGAAAGAAATCTGCTTGAAATGGACTCGATTCCAGCTAGAGGCTACTTGCAAGGACGAGTACACGAAGTACAAGCATGAGTTAGAATCTAGAGCAGAACCCGGAGACGCCCGATCTACAATGATTAGGCTAATCTCGCACCCGTCCCGTGGTCGCTTTTAGATTGACATGCGCCAATGATTTCGATTAGAAGTCCTCTATCATTGAAGGAGGCTCACGCGGGAACCAACTGGTCAATAGCTTCATGGACTTGCTGTCTAGTCCAGTGCACAAGCCAAGCGGCTTCAAGTCTGCTGGCCACATTGCGCCAAACACTAGTGCGCTTAGGCCGCCAATAGACATCTTGATGGGTGAGGTTGCGTTTCCGAGAGCTTCAGCTTTCAGGCTGCCGCCATCCCCCACTAATCGATACGACTGGTTATTCCAAGGGCAGTGTATGTCTTCGACTTCAATTGTGAGTTCGCCATTGGATGCAGCAGGAAGCCCTTCAACGCTCTTCTCCACGTCGATAAGTCTAGTCATGTAACCTGCGAGTCGAGATTTAATGGTTGGTGGGTTTACGTTTGTAAACCAAAAATGATAGTCAATCTCGTTGGGAAGCACGAATGTCCTGATTCTTACTATCTGATCATCGTGCATGTGCAAGAAATGAAATAGAGCACTCCGCGCTTCGTAGCTTAGCCAGTATTTTTCTCTTATGCGCAATGTCCCCCAGTCATCTTCTTTGCCATATGTTCCGTAGCCCTTAACGGCATAAACCAATGCACCTCTAGGCTCTCCTTCTTGGTCAAATGCAATTGCAATCGAGCTTTTCTTGCCCAAGCTGATGTTCATTTCTTTCCAGCGCTTTTCACTTCTTCGAACACCACCGTGCGTTGATTCAACAGACTCCTTGTGAATTTTCTTTAGATGAACAAGTCCTTGCGAGAATTCCATGCGCTCAACATGATATCCAGCAGGGAGGTCCCATCTTCTAAGTCGGTCCAAGTCAACCGTCATCTTGCGTACAGGAGTACAAGCTACATATCCAAGACGTCCGTAAAATTCATCCTTGAAGGGATACAGGACACTTGTTGCGTATCCATCGTTGTGCATCTCCTTGAACATATGCTTCATCAGTTCCCGGATATGTCCTTGGCGCCGCGTTTCAGGAGCGCTTGTGATTTCTGCGATTCCGCCCATCTTTTTCCAAACTTGGCGAGTGTTTTGCTCGAATGGAAGGAGGCGACTATTAGCAACCACCTTTCCATTTTCTTCAAGCGTAAAAAACTCATCATAGGTGAGGTCCATTACTTCCTTGAAACCTGGACGAGGCTCTGT
>DAOWNS010000322.1 GCA_030642465.1 Candidatus Thorarchaeota archaeon
CCCTCTGCAACAACTGCAGAATCATTATCGGCATAAGAAAGGAACGACGGTCTTAGAGGCATCATGGACAAGATATTCCCACCGAGCACTCTCTGGAGTTCTTGCGGACTGGCCGCTAGGTTCCTACTCAATAGATAGCTTAGGGTTTCTGAAACGCCATCTCCGCTTTGTGTTTCAGGATACCGAGTGGCGAAAACCAATCTTGATGACCAATCTGTTTCTTTGCCAGTTTTCTTGAGGTGGCTTACAAGAGTCGAGAGTGATGAGATGGTGGCTCCTGAAGTCAGAACCCTGCTCCTTGGGATGTCCATCAGCCTCGTGATTTCTGCACCCCAATCCTTGTGTTCTCTTGGATCAAGCAGCAATGAAGGTCTTCTGTGCCCTGCTTCCTTTTGAGCAATGAGCCATTTCAACACATGGTCAAGATCGTCAGGCGTATCCATCTCCACGAATACTGGATACCCCATTTGGACATAACCATCAAGGTCGTTGAGATTCGATTCATCTATGTGTTGCCCAAGGTCGGCGGCTTTCATTATGCACCCCCAACCAGAGCGCGTGCGACGTCCGTGACGCATATCTTGAACATAATACAATCTGGAGCTATACGGGGGGCCCATGGACCATTCCTGAACAGATTTAGTGTTTTTCATTTGTTCTGCTTTTGGAAGGGGTGTGCGGCCCACACTAATGAGTGGACACGCCAGGAATTGGTCGACCAACCAACTGGACTCAGAATCTCCTAGTGTGCTCTGGTATAAATCGGAGAGAATGGGTGGACGTTTCAAGTAGCTATAGGCTCGCCGCGGAATGTATTGGAATGACTCGGAGAAACGTGATGCGTAATCTATCAATTGATTCTCAAGAGTGCTAAAGTATGTAAGGGCTCTCGTGGGGTCGAATCTGCGCAGAGTTTTGCCGACTCTAACTGACCCAAGGTGAAGCGACGCGTCCACTACGAAGAACCGTCTTATCTCGTTTGCCGCGATGTCTTCAACCACAAGCATCGAGTCTTACCTCGTGTCGCGTCTTCCAAGATGAAATATCAGATGAATGTATCTGACGCAATGGTTTATGTCAAGTATCTGATGTAGCTCATACATAGAGGAGCGAAAAATACATGCTCGTAGTTCGAGCGATTGAGGACCAGCCCGAGAAAGGCATCAAGAAGGGACAGAAATTCAAACTGTACATTGTAGACGCTCATCACCATATGGGGCGCGAGAAAGGACATACAAACACGCCTCCTGGCGCGTATGAATTCTACGCTCAGCTCTGGTTTGAGATGCAGCGCATGGTCAAGGACCTGAAAGAGAATGATGCACTCCTGTTCGAACCTGTGGATGTTGTGCCTCCCGCACTACCCTCCAAGTATTTCTCAAGTCGGAAGAGTTGGGCACGACTTAACCATGGATGGCTTGTGGATAGAACCATAGTTTTTCCCTTCACAGATGACTACTCTGGTGGAGAAGGCAAGGCTGCCTCCTTTAAGGTGTCAAATGATAAAATCGCCGGATGGACCACTCGTGCTCCTCACTCAACTCGTTTGATTGGTTTCGCAAGAGTTGACCCAAGAGACTCTCTGAGGTCTACAAACGCAGCAGTCCGAGAACTTAGTCGCGCAGTAACAAAGCTCGGACTTAGAGGTCTTAAGCTGCATCCGGTAGCACAGCTTTTCGTTGAAGACATCGAGGATGAAATGACTTTACGTGTAGTAAGAAAAGCGGGCGAGCTAAAGGTTCCAATCATATTCGATACTCGGAACGTAAGAACTGCACAGCGGATACATTCCATGGTTGAAGCCATGCGTGAGGAGCCAAAGTATGCAAAAGCAATGAATGGTTTGAAAGTAATACTAGCTCATTGCGGGATGAGTCCTGGAAACCCTCAATTCCACGAGCTGCTAAGAGACCCTGTCATCTATGGAGAAACCTCAACGCTTCACGATCAAGATGTTCCTGTTCTGTTTCAAACTGCCACTGATACGCTGGCAAATGCGGGCTTTCATTGGTCAGAAAAGATTCTCTTTGGTACGGACTTTAGCTTTCTTTCTGTTCAAGCCGTCGATGTGATCTTACACCTTCTATCTAGAGATTTCTTGGGATCTCTCAGTGATGTCCAGAGGATTCTTGGAGGAAACGCATTGTCTCTCGTTGGAACACCATTCCGAACAAAGCGCATGACTCATGAAACCCCCCGGATGCTAACGTGCACACAGAAGAAAAAATCAGCACGTTCGGCACTGGAAACTGTCCTCATCAAAAAGATAGCAGAGGCGGCATTAACTCTAGCCTCTCTGGACTACATGTTGCCCCCCAAGAAGACATGGCCTGACCTGCAACCAATTTCCGCTGGGGGCGACAACGGCATATACTTCGACTCCTACTTCATGACAATGCGAACGCGAGATGAAACGCGTGAATTCATAATCTGGATCAAATCCCACC
>DAOWNS010000229.1 GCA_030642465.1 Candidatus Thorarchaeota archaeon
CATATCGCTCCACATTAGGCAGCTCTTTGACAATGAAATCTGCGATGGCACGGATGTTATCTGCACTGTCAGTATGACCGGGAATAACGGGGGTTCGAATCCACATTGCTTTTCCACTTGATGCTACCTGGCGAGCGTTCTGTAGTATCATTTTCAACGGCACACCGGTGTACTCCTTATGCTTTGCTGGATCCATTTGTTTCAAGTCGTACAGTACCATGTCAACATGTTCCAGCAGTTTCCCCATCACAATCTCACTGCAGTATCCGCAGGTATCCAAAGCAACATGGATGCCCTTCTCCCTTAGACCTGAGGCAATTTCTGTGACGAAGCCAGCCTGGAATGTGGGTTCCCCTCCGGATATCGTTACGCCGCCGCCAGAGGTTTCGAAGAACGTCTTGTCACGGATGAGATCCTCAATCAATGCATTGACATCCCAAGTTTCACCCATCAATTTGATTGCGCCTGTGGGGCATGCGTTCACGCAACTTCCACAAGCAATGCAGTTCTCGCGGTTAATCTGCATGCCTTCAGATGTGAGCTGTAGAACCTCCTGCAAACAAGCTTCGATACACGCTTCATCCCCGATGCACTTCGAAGCATACCAGACAATCTGCGGTTCCGCATTGATTGTTTCGATGTTGTGACACCAGCTACAGCGAAGGGGACAGCCCTTCATGAAGACCGTTGTCCTAATACCTGGACCGTCCTCAGTAGAGCATCTTTGGATGTTTGTAATGATGCCACTTGTTACAGTCATTACACAGTATGCTCCGTTCTCGCAATGATTTCTGCTTGAAGCTCTCGTCCTATTTGAGTGAAAAAGGCATTATATCCGGTCACGCGGATTAGCAGATTTGAATACAGGTCTGGGTTCTTCTGTGCATCTCTGAGAGTTTCTGCATCAATAACGTTGATTTGCAACGCCGTGCCGCCTACTTCGTTGTACGCTCTTAGGAGCGCAGCGAGCTTCTCAATATGCTCATGGGTTTTGACCATGGAGGGACTGATAGTAATCGTTTGAGACGCACCATTTGGAATCACTTCAAGACCCAGCTTGCCCACGGATTGTATTGATGCCGTGGGACCCCTCGCGTCCATGCCCGGAACTGCGCCAACGCCACCAGAAAGAAATTCGCCTCGGCGACGCCCATCTGGAGTAGCGGCAGTCAAAGGAGCAAGAGGGATGTAGTAGTTCCAGCTAAGATAGCCAGCACGGTATCTCCGGCCAGTATAGGGATTGGTGTGCTTGAAAGTTTCTTCAGCCCAAAACCTCGTAAGCTCTCGTGCAATCGAGTCCGCATAATCATCATCGTTGCCGAATTTGGGAGCTTTCGATCTTAGGAGTTGTCGCGTTTCCTCGAAACCCTCAAAATTAGCATCAAGTGCATTGAGTAGATGTTCCATTGTCAGACGCTTATCTTCATAGACCATCTTCTTGACTGCAGCGACTGCGTCTGCCAAAGTAGCGATGCCCATTCCCTCCAGAGTTATGAAGTTCCAATCGGTTCCACCTTGGTTAACATCCTTCCCGCGCGCTGCACAGCCATCCATTAGTGCGCTCAGATACGGAACTGGTTGATACTTCGCTCGAAGCGTATCTGCCATGCTGCCACAGTCAATCAGAAGCTTGATTGTGTGGGCCAGCTGTTTCTTCACTGCTGCCATGAAGTCTTCATAAGACTTGAATTTCAAAGGATCACCAGTCTTGGGACCCACCTGCTTTCCTGTAGCAGCATCCTTGCCATTGTTCAGCGCAAGCTCAACGGCTTTGGCAAGGTTGATGTTTACGTCCACAGTTCCAGACCTATCGTTCCCTTGCATTGTGTTCTCAAGACAGCCAACAATCCCGTAATCCCAAGCCTCTTCTCGTGGCACCCCTTGCCAGACCATTCCCTCAATGCTATGTTCGTCGAAGTTCATGAGAAACGGGGAACCCTGTGCCTTTGCTATCATTTCGGCGACACGCAGAAGGAACTCCTGTGGAGTATTCTTGTGCAAGCGGATGTTAGGTTTGGGCTCGAGAAGGTTCATCTCTTCGATTACCTCGAGAGCAAGCCAAGTCAGGTCATTTGTCATATCTTCGCCATTCGGCCCGCAACCACTCAGAGTCATTAGCTGTCCGAAACTAGAGTTGATTCCTTGGTTAATCCCAAGGCGCCCTTGGAAGTCATACACATAGTTGTGCTTTATCCAGTAGCACTCCATTAGCTCCTTTGCCTCTTCGCGAGTCATCTCTCCGGAGTCAATGGTCGCACGGTAGTAGGGATACATGTACTGATCCCATCTGCCATGTGAGAGTCCCGCTCCAGGATAGGATTCCGCGGCCATCACGAGCATGTGGGTTGTCCATAATGACTGCAAAGCTTCCCAGAAGCTTTCTGCAGGCTCCCAAGGTACTTTGTTGCAGATGCGTGCGACCTCCTCAAGCTCCTTTTTGCGCTGCGAATCCGACTCGGCTTCAGCCAGTTTTTGAGATTCCTTAGCATATCTCCGATTGACATCACGTGCCGTTTTGCAGGTTAGAATCAGTGCCTCAACGAACTCCCTGTGTTCAGCTGAGATTGGCTGTTTCAGTATATTCTCATATTCCTCCACCAAACCACGAAAACCCACCCGAAGCACCTTCGCGTAGTTGGGGATTAGGTGTCCAGCAGGAGCACTTGCAGTCCCTACGCCGAACTCGTTGAGACGGCTGGCCTCCTTGAACCACTTGTTCATCTCCTTATCCCGTTTTTTCGCCTCGCCTTTATTCAATGCCCTTGAGAGAGCCGTGTTGAAATGGAAGCCTACTATCATCTCACCATCGAGGATGAGCGTGGGCATGTAGTGCGTCATTGCTTCATGGAACACAATGGCCCTGCGCATTTGCAGAGAGTGATCCCAGAAATCATCGGGAAGTTCGAGGTCAATTGCCATGGCGCTTAATGATTCTCTAATCGATGCTAGAAACATGTAGAGGGCTGGCTCGTTTGCCCAATCATGGTATGAGTACACTTGGTCCCAAGGCGCCCCTGTTGAGAATGCGTAAGGCTCATTCGTTTCAGTTCGTTCATCGAAAGAGTAGAATTGTTTTCGCAGCTTCTTCACTCGTGAAGAGAGCTTCTCAGAATGCGACCATACATCTAGGGCTGGTGTTTTATCGTTGTCAATAGTCATCTGCTACACCACAGTGGAGTTCAACAAATTTCATGTCTGGTGCCCTATAACAATATAGTTGTACGACTATGAAACTGGCGCTAGCTTTAAAAACGGACTCAGAATTCTGGCCCAACGGCCCGACTTCATGTCACTGATTGTCAGGAAGGCTCGACGATGAGAAAGACAAGCACACTACTAGCGCTCATAATCATTTCAGCATTGATCGTTGGATCAATCCGAATGCAGCCTATGGCTGAGTCGAACGCTAAAGGTCTAACTGGAATTGAATTCTCATCACAGTCAATGGTCAGAGCGGGGTTTGATTCAGAGAATATCTCCATTGCGCTCATGCCAACAATATCAAACCAGAGTACTGTGTCTGGTATTTTCAATATGACAGTTAATGTCACCTCTGTCAATGGTCCATTGAATCTCACCCTATTCGTAGAGGGGGAGATCTATGCCGACTACAATCAAACCCTCATAGGGGTCGGACCATACAACATCACGGTAAACACGACAATCTTGTCCGAGGGA
>DAOWNS010000281.1 GCA_030642465.1 Candidatus Thorarchaeota archaeon
GCAATGGGAAGCGGAGTTGCTGTTTCAACATCAATTCCGATGAGTGACTCGATTGTATTGATTGCCGACAGTGCATCAGCACCCCCCTTCACCGCAGCTTTGGCAATCGGTACGATATCAGTAACATTAGGTGTCAATTTCACAAATAATGGTAAGTCTGTTCCCTTCTTCGCCGCACGAGTAACCTGCTCAACAAGAGTTGGGTCCTGTCCGATGAAAGCGCCCATGTGTTTCTCTGGTGAGCCGTGAGGACAAGAAACATTGATTTCGATTGCGTCGACGCCGGTCTGAGAGATTGTTTCCGCAAGTGATGTCCACCCCTCGGGCTCAGGGCTACTCATGATACTGGCAATTAGTACAAAGTCATCGGGTGCCTCAGCCTTGATCTTCGGAATCCAGTCTTCAGTCCATGTTGTCAGAGGTTCACGAGAGAGAAGCTCTATGTTGTTCATGCCTATTAGTTTGCGACCCGTTCGCAGAGCGCCCAACCGTGTTCGCGGATCAACAGTGGGTTCCTCTGTGACAGTCTTGAAGACAGCACCACCCCAACCAAGTCGGGCGGCGCGGAGGATATGACGCGCATCCATTGCAGGAGGCGCAGAAGATAGCAGAAAGGGATTCTTGAATTGAAGCCCTGCAAACTCTATTGCTAAGCGGTTGGACGACATGATTTCATCACTTCTCCAGCTCTGATGTCTTGGAACACCCTCCCCTAAAGTCTTTAGGGCGAATGTAACATGCAAGTCCCCACGGACTCAGAATTGGTGAATAAGATGGATAATGATTTGGTTCCGGAAGATCTTCGTAAGGAATACACTAAGGATGAGATTCTAGAGATTGAGAAGAAGTACCTTGCTCCTGCGGTAGGTCATTACTACAAGGACCCCGTTCTCTTCGTTCGAGGCGAAGGAGCCACTCTGGAAGACGCTTCGGGAAAGCGCTACATAGACCTGTTTGCCGGCATCTGCACTACAATCACAGGATACAATCACCCGAAGTATGTATCCACAATCCAATGGCAAGCCGAACGACTGGTGTACACGAGTTCCCTGTACGCTACCATTCCGTATGCAGTGCTCGTAAAACGGCTTGCTGAGATAGCCCCATCAGGTCTATCCAGATCATTCATCGTTAGCAGTGGCTCAGAAGCCATTGAAGCGGCCATCTTCATGGCTCGAAAATACAAGAACAATCCCTACGTCGTGGCATGTCAGCGAGGATATCATGGACGTACCACCTTGGCTAGGGAACTCTCAAGCGCGGGATGGCGTACTGTCCCAGAGGGGCATCCATCTGGCGTTCGTTTCACTCCGTATGGATACTGTTACAGGTGCCACTTTGGCAAGGAGTTCCCGGACTGTGACTTTGAGTGTGCGCGGTATGTGCGAGAAGTGATACGCACTCAGACCAACAATGCTATTGCTGCGTTCATTGCTGAGCCGATTCAGGGGGTTGCCGGCATCATTCAGCCTCCTTCTGAATACTTCCGGATAGTACACGAAATTGTGAAGGAGTATGAGGGGCTCTACATCTCTGACGAAGTTCAGACAGGGTTCGGTAGAACTGGGTCCAAATGGTGGGGAATTCAACATGCGGGCGTGGATCCCGACATCATTACCCTTGCCAAGGGCTTCGGCAGCGGAATTCCAATTGGGGGATTCATTACACGGCCAGAGATTGCCGCAGACTACGCTGTAACGGATGCCTTTGCAACTTTTGGAGGTAATCCTCTGTCGTGCGCAGCCGCGGTGGCAGTCATAGATATAATCCAAGAAAGCAAATATCTGGAGAGAGCTGCAAAACTCGGCGCTCTTCTGAAAAAGAAACTGGAGTCCCTCCAAGAGGACCACAAGTTGGTAGGTGAAGTTCGAGGCCAAGGATTGATGCTAGGTGCAGAACTTGTTCGTGATAGAACTACAAAAGAGCCTGCCGTTCAAGAGATGCTTCAAGTAATGGAACTATGTAAGAAGCGAGGCCTGTTGATTGGCAAGGGTGGACTCGACGGCAATGTGATCAGATTTCAACCACCACTCGAACTCACAGCTGAACAGATCGATGAGGCTTGCACAATCCTTGACGAAGTCTTCACAGAGGTCGAAAAGGGCCTGTGAAGTGCCCATTTAGAGCTTAGTTAGAGCGCCGTAGCTGTCGGGTCGGCGGTCTCTGTAGAACTGCCAAGTGTTCCGAACCTCGCGGATAAGGTCCAAATCGATGTCGGCCACCACGAGTTCTTCCTTGTTTCGAGAGCCTTGAACAACGAGATTCCCTCGGGGGTCAGCCACGTAAGAGCTACCATAGAAGGTGCCAGTTTTCCAAGGTTCTTCACCCACTCGATTGATTGCCGCAATGAAGTATCCGTTTGCCACGGCATGTGCCGGCTGTTCCAGAGTCCACAGGTGTTCAGAGAGCCCTGCAACAGTGGCGGATGGATTGAATACTATCTCCGCACCATTCAAACCAAGGGCTCGCGCTCCTTCTGGAAAATGGCGGTCATAGCATATGTAGATGCCAACCTTGCCTACTGAGGTTTCGAAGACAGGATACCCAAGATTGCCCGGACGGAAGTAGAACTTCTCCCAGAAACCGGGATCAAGATGCGGAATGTGCATCTTTCTCATCTTGCCTAGAAGGCTTCCATCAGAGTCTATGATAATGGCTGTGTTATAGTAAACGCCCGCCATGTCCTCCTCGTACATTGGAACAATCAAGACGAGATTGTTTTTCTTTGCTAAGTTGCACATGCGTTCTGTTAGAGGGCCAGGAATAGGCTGCGCATACTTGTACCATCGCCGATTTTGCTCTGCACAGAAGTAGGGTCCATAGAACAGCTCTTGGAAGCATAAGATCTGAACTTCTTTCTTCTTAGCAGCGGCGGCGAAATCCTCATGCTTTCGAATCATCTTTTCGATGTTTTCCTCAATGGATTCTTCATCAGTAACGTCGCCGTCCCATTTAGCTTGAACAAGACCCACACGCAGACTTCTCACTGTCATTCA
>DAOWNS010000076.1 GCA_030642465.1 Candidatus Thorarchaeota archaeon
AAGGTCTTGGCGATGTATTCAGACTTATCTCTGGTTCGAGGACTCCAATCTGTTGTGACCTTAAACTTCGGGTAACGACCTGATACTTCCACTACATTCGCTGCCTTGAATTTCGCTCCTGCGGATTGCGCGACTCCTTGCATCTGTCGAAGCAATGACCTGCCCTCATTATATGTGCCAGAGCCTACAAAGTTGTAGATGCTATTGGTATGGAAATGCATGGGGCTTGTTCCACGATCCAGAACTAAGACTGACCGTTTGTGATATGCAAGATGCAGCGCGGCTGAAGCACCTGCTGGGCCGCCGCCGATGATTATCGTGTCATAAGTCTTTGTAGACGCCAAGATGTCACCTTAGTTTCCTTGATTAACTATGGTTAAAAATCCTGTGCTGTAGGACTTGAAAGGCGTGATGTGAGCAGTATCATGTGGTAGCCAGTTGCCATTTGATACGCTGGACCTAGCCGCCTGGGCTTCCCTTCCAAGGGGAATCCTTCCAAAGAACATCCCAAATCATGTCCTCAGTCAGGGTTTCTGGTTCGATCATTGTTTTGTGAAGCTCATGAAGAAGGCTGTGGTGACGTATCTCATCCTCCCGAATCATGGATGCTATTGTCTTTACCTGGTCATTATCGCTTTTCTCGATTAACTCGCCATAGGTCTTGACTGCACTCGCTTCAAGTCTGATATGCTCCTTGATGCCCTCAGCAATCTTGTCCCTCTCATCTTCGCTGATGAATGGAGTCGGCCCATCTACGGCTTTCCTCAGAGATTTGAGCAGGGCGGCATGTTTCTTCGAATCCTGCGAGATTCCAAGCAACAAATCTTTCACGAATGCGTTGCCGAGCTTTGATGTGTTCTCCTCGACCAGTTCAATAATGCGCATCTCTAATTTGATTTGCTTGTCAATGAATTCGAGAGTTTCTTTCTTGTCCATTTTAATATCTCCCAAATTTGGCTGTGTGAGCTGACGAGTTTTTCGCTTAAGACTGTTCACAAATGGAAGTTGGCCTCACCGGACTTTCTTGAGCTTAATGCGGAATACAACCCCTTTCTTTAGCTTCTTTTTGGGTAGTAGTTCTATTGATCCGCCATAGTGCTCAATAACACGCTTGCTCAGGTACAACCCTAAGCCTCCTCCTTTCGTCGAGGCGCCGCGCTCAAAGAGTTTTGATTGTATCTCTTTGGGAATTCCGGGCCCATCATCAGACACGTCAATCTGCACGTAGTCCTTCTCTCGCGTAACTGCGATGAGGACCTTGACATCTGTTTCTGTGAACTGCGCAGAGTTACGTAACAGGTTATCGAAAACCATCGGGAGTAATCGGCCACCAGCAATTTCTTGTTTCCGGGCCAAGGGATTAGCTTGAATCACGACTTCCATGCTCCTGTGAGCTTTCATTGCTTGTAACGCACAGGATTCTAGCATTGCCACGATGTTTTCTTCACTCTTCTTCTCTCGGGGTCCAAAGAGAGCAAGCACCTGTGACATTCTAAGTGCAGATGCGCTGACAGTTTCAGCTAGCTCTGTAAGTCGAATATCATCTGCGTGGAGCACCTGAGCCCCTTGCGTCTGAGCAAGTATCACTTGCAGATCGTTTCCTAGGTCGTGACGGAGAAGAGATGTATAGAGCTCGAGGTCTCTGCTTGACTCTCGCAGTTCCCTTTCCGATTCGATGTGGTCAGTTATGTCTCTGATGACAGCTATGATAGCAACCGCATTGTCATTAACAATAAGTGGTGACGCGCTAACCTCACCCCATAACCTACTCCCATTCCTATGAATGAACTCGTACACAGCACGAGCGCCTTGCCGATTCGTGATGGCCTTGGCCATGTCTGAAATGACTGCCTCCGAATACTCAGGAGCCAGAATGTCGGTTTCCTGGAACTTCTTTCCGACAAGCTCATCAGGAACATAGCCCACGTGGACTTCTGCAGAAGGAGAAACAGCCAATATTGTTCCATCAAGACCGAGAGAAAGGATTACGTCGGACGCATTATCAAAGTGGAGCCGGTATAGTTCCTCGCTCTCTCGGAGAGCATCTTGGGCGATCTTTTTCTCCGTAACATCAAAAAGCGTTCCTTGAAGGGCCGGTTGTCCTTCATACTCGATCAGGCTCGCAGTGAAATCGACCCATATTTCCTTTCCGTCTTTCCGAGTTAGACGAATCTCATATCTTTGAGGTGTCGGTTTCCCGTCTACTCTGTCATCGAAGCGCTGGAAGAGATGCTGCAATTCCGTGGGGTCGATAATGCGGCCCATTTCTTTGCTTGAGAATTTGAGTATTTCCTCCAGCGTGTAACCAGTTATTCTGGACATTACTGGATTGGCGTAACGGACACGTGGTGGAGCCCCTTGGAAAATAATGATTCCCAGAGTCACCTGCTCTAGAAGCGACTTGTACTTAGTTTCTGACTCCTGAAGAGCAATTTCAGCACGCTTTCGTTCCGATATGTCTCGCACTATAGCCTGCAATGCGGGCTTGTCCTCGATTTCAATAAAATTCAGACTTACTTCAGCATCAAAGGGTGTGCCGTCGTACTTGATGTGCACCCATTCAAATCTCTGGGGCTCCCCACGGAAGGCTGCACCGATCTTTTCTAGTGCTTTCTCCTTTGAATCCCTTCCATCAGGTTGGTGTTCTGGGGAGTACTTGTATGGTGGCTCACCGATAATTTGCTCCCTAGTGCAACCGAACATCTCAAGGGTCTTGTCATTACACTCAATGAAAATATCATCATTCATTATAAAGATGGCATCGTTGGCGGATTCAAAGAGAGTTCTATACGTCTTCTCTGACTCACCTCTAGCATCTTCCGCCTTTCTACGTTCCGTAATATCTCGCGTGACTGCAACAACGCTCTCACCGTCTTCATGAAGGCTCATGCGTGCTGAGAACCAATGCCCAACTCCGTTTAACATAAGATAATAGTCAACACTCTCACTATCGCCGGTTTTTCTTACTCTTTTCAAGCAGCTTGCGAGTAGACTGGTTACTTCTCCTGGTAACACCTCATCAAAGCGCCTGCCAAGGATGTCCTCTGGCTTGGCATAGAGTAGACTCACTTCTGAAGCGTAAATCTGAGCGTAGCGATTCTCCTTGTCATAGACAAACACAGCGTCAGACATCGAGCTTATGATAGTCCTGTACCGCTCCTCACTATCTCGGAGGGCTAGTTCAGACTGGCGTCTCTCAGATATATCCCGTACAATCCCCTGGATTACAGGTTTGCCTGCAATCTGAAACAGACTTGCAGACAGCTCTCCAGGGAAAACCTCTCCATTCTTCTTTCTGAAGTTCGCCTCGATTCTCAGGAATCCTTTCTTCGCTATCTCTTCGTAAGGATTTTCTGAGGCGTTCATGTACTCTGGAGGCACGAATGTGGAAATGTTCAATCCAAGGGCTTCTTTCCTGGTGTAGCCAAAGAGATCCAATACCTTCTGATTCACGTCAATGATCTTCCCAGAAAGGTCGTGGATGAAGATTGCGTCATTGGAGTGATGAAACAGCTGTCTGAACTTCTCCTCGCTCTCCTTCAATGAAACCTGTGCTTTGGCGTCATCTGCCACTTCATCGTCTCCGTTGAATCCAGACTATCGGTTCTTGACTGTTGACAGTCCTGTTATTGACAAATTTGCTCGGGGGCGTGCTAACGAGTGGTAGCGAATGTATGGGGCCATACTGGAATGGCTGGGAGCTTTATTATGTCTACTTGGTCCGGATTCTTGGTTCTGTAAATACGTTCTCAGAGTCGTTTCACAATCTATATGTGGGCGAGCTTCCTCTATTGGTTTCTAATCGCATTTCGCTGCAGCCGCTGCGCAACAGCGATTTCGTGAGGTTCAATACTATGGCAACGGCGGTAATTTACACTGCACCTGAATGTCCACACTCCAAGAAACTCAAGGAGTTCTTGAACGAGAAGGGCGTGCAATATGAAGAGAAGTGCGTTTTGACGAATCCCGGGACCTTTGAGGAGCTAGCAAAGATCAGTGGGCATAAGGCCATTCCCGTGACTGCAGTGGGCGATGATATTTTCGTCGGGTTTGACAAACGCGTTGAGCGACGACTAGGTCGCAGACTTGGAGGTTAGCAAGATGTACGACTTAGTTATCATTGGGGCCGGAGTTACTGGGTATGGAGCCGCCATGTATTCGGCACGGCTTGAGCTGGAGGTAACAGTTATTGGCGACTTGGAAGGAGGAACCATTACTCTCACGGATGATGTTTCTAATTATCCTGGATTCAGTCAACTTACAGGCAAAGAGCTTGCTGAGAACCTCAAAGCTCATGCTCTTGACTATCCAGTTCACTTTGAAACTGGAACTGTTCAGGACCTCTTCAAGTGCAAGGAGAACTGCTTCTATGTTGTTACTGGCAATAAGACCTACCTTGCCAAGAGCGTTCTTGTGGCGACTGGGATGAAGGAACGGGAACTAGAGGTTCCTGGTCATGAGAAGCTGAAGAACAAGGGAGTGAGCTACTGTGCTCTCTGTGACGGTCCGCTCTTCAGGAATAAGGTGTCTGCGGTCGTAGGCGGAAGCGATAGTGCCGCAAAGGAGGCTCTTCTGCTAGCGAAGTACAGTGACAAGGTGTACCTCATCTATCGAAAAGAAAAGATACGCCCTGAACCAGTTAATGCAAAACGGATTGCAAACGAGCCAAAGATAGAGGTCATCACCAAGACCAACATTACTGAAATTCTGGGCGATGACCGAGTTACAGGCGTGAAGCTGGATCGTCCTCATAACGACTCAGACACGCTTGAGTTGGATGGTGTATTTGTAGCAATCGGAGGAATACCAATGTCCGACCTAGCGAAGAAAGTGGGCGTAGAGGTCAACAAGAAAGGCGAAATTATCGTTGATCGATCAAGTCGCACGAATGTGGCTGGTGTGTTTGCAGCCGGTGATGTTGTAGACACTGAGTTCAAGCAAGCGATTACTGGCGTGGCCGAAGGAGTCCATGCTGCTTACCAAGCATATCGTTATGTGAACGAAAATGAGTTCGTTTTCACTTGTCAACAGGACGAGTGATTATCTGGGTCAGTTCCGCCAAAATGTGCAACAAACTTATGTCAGAGGCAACATGGTATCTATTTGCACTCACTCTGTAGAAACGTTATGACCAGACCCATCGCAAAGGATTGCTTAGACTTTTTTCCTATTTGTCAATTGCTTCGTACAGTTTCTCAACGAACAACTCGGGTGGCGTTAATCCTTCAACCGAAATGGTTTCGTTGAAGATAGATTTCGGTACACCGAACACCTCGTACTTAGTGGTTAGGTCCTGAAATTCCAATGCTTCAACCATGTCAGCCTCGATTAGGGGGTTCAGTATCGCAGCTTGGTGTGCTAGCCGAACCATGCCTGGGCAGTAGGGACATTGGGGCGTTGTGAAGACCCTAATATGGATGGGTTTGCCAATCGCTTTGATGTCTTCAACAACATCCGGCGGGAGTGCAGGCATACCTGTGGAAACATCAACAATTCCGCCTACGAGAGAACCGAATTCGTGTCCGGATGGAATACCGTAGAATCTGACCTTGTACTCCCCCTTACCGTGGAGCACGATGGCCGGATGGTGCTTCACTCCAAGCGCATCCATGGTAGTCGTGTCTTCCTTATGAGTCACAATTTCAACTTTATCGGACAGCTCTGCGATTTGAGTCACCAGTGCTGTGGTGTCGTTGCAGTATAGGCAGTCGTGGTCCCTAACGAAGAGATGTATTTTGACATCGCCATCAAGGTTCTGAAACATCTCAATAACCTCTGCCTTCATTGAATCATCTATCTCAACTACCATAGTCATTAACCCTCTAGTCGGTTGAATACGCTTTGTTATAATCGCTTTGTTTTGGTTGCACTCAGCCTTTGCCTTAGATCCAAGTGATCCGATCATCTGTGATTAGCTCTTCGATGCCCTCTGGAATTTTAGAAGATCGACGAAGACGTTTCTTTGCCGTCAACTCGGTGGTTTCCGCAACAGTCACGTCCTCCAGTAACTTGCAGGAGAAGAGCGGTGTCAAATCGATAGTATTGAAGTCATTCTGCTCCTCTTTGTGCTCGCTGTATAGATATAGCTCTTCAAGTTTGCCACATTTTGCCAGAGGGCCAAGGTTGATAGTGTTTAGGCGATTCCTTGCCAAATCAAGACTGAACAGATATTTGCTTGAACTCAGTGGTTCTAGGTCTATAGTTTCCAGCTGGTTCAATGCGAGTCCGAGTCTTCTCAGCTGAGGACAAGCTCCCAATGGCTGTAAGTCGATGTACTCTAGCTGATTTCCTCCGAGTCGAAGCATCCGTAGATCTGGGCATTTTGCCAGGGGGCTGAGGTCTATTGATGTCAGTTGAGCATGATGCAAGTAGAGGAATTTGAGCTGTTTGCACTTAGCAAGCGGTGTTATGCTAAGGCCATCTAGTGCGTTGTACATGAGGTTCAGCTGCAAAAGCGCGGTGCACTTGGCAATTGGCGCCAGGTCGACTTTCGTTAGCGAGTTATTCTCCAACTCAAGTGACCCTAGATTCTGGCATTTCGCCAGTGGTGTGAGGTTAATCGTTTCAATCTGATTGTTGAATAGTCTCAATCGCTGGAGTTTGCGGCACTTGGCCAGTGGTTTCAATGAAATCTCTTGAAGCTCGTTCGTTCCCAGATTCAGTTCCAATAACTCAGGACATCCTTCAAGAGGTTTCAAATCAATTTGCGCTAACTGGTTCTTGAAGATGTTCAGGATTTTGAGATTGGTACACTTGCCAATAGGCGTGAGATCCAATCTCTCGAGCTTGTTGGACCCCAAATTCAAGGTTTCAATGACAGTATTGCCTATGAGTGGCGTCAAATCGATTGTTTTGATGCCATTTCGACTCAGGTCGAAGTTTGTCTCCTCCTTGTCGAAGCGTGATTCCTTCTTCCTGCTATCTTTGGCTTCGTATTCAAACACTATCTCTGTCAAGACCCAATCTCCTGGATATTACGTTGTGAATTGCGGGTTATTCAATGTGTCTGAAGGTGAATATCAACTTCGCACAACCTATTCGGTAGCACAATGTACTTGTGAAAAATGTTTACAAAGGCGTCGGTCACCAACTCATCGGGCATGACAAACTGACAGCCGGTGTATCGCCCTTATCTGCGATTGCACTGTCGTACTGTTACACTTTTTAACCACTCAGGAATTGGATGGCTAGCTCTAGGAGTTGATTTGGATTGGACAAGAAGACTCTCGGCATGCTTTTACTCACGGGCCCGTACACATACCAGAATAGTGAAACCTTCTACGAGATTGCTAAGACCGCTCTCGAGAAGGGTCACGAAGTGAAAGTCTTTCTATTTGTGGACGGAGTGAACAATGCAAAGCTCAACCAGGAACCTGATCCTGAACGCCCAATGAATGAAAGATTCCAAGAGCTAGCTGACGCTGGGGCTGTTTTCCAGGCATGTGGCCTTTGCACAACTGCCAGAGGATTTGACCAGGAAGGTTCTGACTACACTCCGGGGGTCGAGGTCACAGGTCTCACCGAGCTTGCAGAGATTGTAGGTGAGTGTGATAGGTTTCTGACGTTTGTACCATAGGAGGAATCGCAATGGAATTCACTGAACGATCTGTACTGCTCTTGATAAGATCCAAACCTTTTGGTGCCATCTATAACTTTGAAGGCTGGCGGGCAAGTGTTGGTATGTTTGGCATGGATCACGAACCGATGA
>DAOWNS010000176.1 GCA_030642465.1 Candidatus Thorarchaeota archaeon
GGACATTTCTGGATTTATCCTAGACGATCTCATCGGCAGTGGAATGCCTCCATACACAATTCCTGTTGATACAATTATCTCCGCAGGGGGATTCCTGCTCTTCAACGAGAGCACCACGGGGGTGATTCTGAACAATGGAGGTGACACGGTAAATCTAATCAAGCCTGATGGAACAACCGTACAGGACTCCTACACCTATACTACCTCAAGCGATGATATCAGCTATGGCAGAGAAATCGATGGCGGTCCCACTTGGATCACTTTCATATCGCCAACACCCGGAGCCAGCAATGATGGATTAGGCTTGCACTTACCAATCTCCTGGGCATGCCATTACTTGCAGATGCGTCAAATGATTCAGAAATGGGCTCTAATGACGATTGAAATCAATCCACTGGATGATGATATGATAATCGCTGAATAGCGACCCTGCAACTCATTTGAGTGGCACATATGCACTGCTTTTTGTTGCGCCTATACCCGGCGACCCGTGATTAACCCGCTTGTTAGTAACCGAGAATTCCCCGAGGACATGTCCAATCATCTGTGGGATAATCTTGACTCTGACGAAATCCTTGCCATTGTGAACAGCGATAGTAAGGTCAATCATTTCAGGCAGAATCACCATGTCACGACAGTGGGTTCTCACGACAACGTCCTTACCTTTCCTCAAGGACTTCCTTGCGGCCCTAAGCTTGATGAGGAGCTTCTTCTGACGTGGAGGGAGGCCTCTCCTGAGGGTTCTCCTTCTGCGAGATGGCAACAGCTCTATGAGGGAATCCATGTTCATCTTGACTAGATCATCGAGCTTGTGCCCGCGGTACATTGGTACGCGTTTCGTTGACATGTAATCACCTGAGATAGTAAACGGCTATGGTCCCGACTATCCAGAACTGACCTGACCCCATGTAGAAGCAATTTAAGCCTTGCGCACTGGCTCCTTCTGAATCGGAGTCCCATCATCTTCCAGAAGACCCGCCTTCTTCATCGCATCTGCAACCCAGCCCATTGAGCCCTCCAATCCGGGGTCTCTTACTAGGGTTAGTCTTGCATAGTCAACTGCGTCTTGCCACCTTTCAAGTTCGTAGTTTATCTCAGCGGTGTGCAGAAGGGCAAGAGTAAGCCGCTCCTCAAGTTCCAAAGCAGACTGGAAGCTTTCAAGCGCTTCCTCAAGCATGCCGAGATTGCGAAGACACACGCCCTTGTTGAACAGAGGCACAGGGTCCTTTGGGTCCGACTCAGCAGCTCTGTCTAAGTATTCTAGCGCTTTCTTTGTCAACTCACTTGATGGATCGGGAGTTTCCTGCAGCTGCATGAGCCCAACTCCCATGGATGTTAGGGCGTGAGTGTGATTGGGGTTCCCAGAAAGGAACTGTTCCAGTTTCTCGATGGCCTCCTCGGTTTTTCCCTCAGTTAGCAGTAGTGCTGCATCATCATACTCCTTATGTCTGCGTCTGAAGAGTGGCATATCAAAGACCTCTTGTGACCGGTTCACGGATACTCTTAAGTGATGACCTCGCTGCGCATGAGTGGTGATTGAGTTTGGGCCGTCTTTTTGGAACCAACGGAGTTCGCGGCGTCATCAATGAATTTCTAACCCCTCAACTAGTGCTAGATCTTGGCCGTGCCATCGGTACTGTTGTGGACACTGGGTTGATTGCTGTTTCTCGTGACTCTCGAATGGGCGGCGAAATGCTCACCAATGCTCTTGTGTCTGCATTGATTTCGACAGGTTGTTCAGTAATTGATATTGGCCCTGCACCAACACCAACATTGCAGTTCATGGTCCCCAAACTTGACTGTGTGGGTGGCGTTGTAGTCACAGCCTCTCACAACCCTCCGAACTTCAACGGACTGAAGGTGATGGGGTCAAATGGCATAGAGGTTCCTCGTGATATCGAATCTCAGATTGAGGGTATTTATTTCAAGAGAGAATTCAATGCTGCTGACTGGAAGAGCATTGGCTCAGTACGAAGTTATGACACTGCAATGAGAGAGTACTTGGATGCGATTAAATCACACATAGATGTGAAGAAGATACGCCGGCGTCAACTCACTGTTGTCGTTGACGGTGGTAACAGTGTTGGGTCACTGGCCACGCCAATCCTCTTGCGAGACCTTGGATGCAAGGTGGTTTCAATCAACAGTCAACTGGATGGAGCTTTCCCTGGGCGGGATCCCGAGCCAACGCCTGAGAATGTTTCCGACTTGCGTCGCATGGTGGCTTCCATTAATGCTGACCTTGGGGTTGCACATGACGGAGATGCAGATAGAGCCACGTTTGTTGATGAAACCGGCCGCGTGCTTTGGGGCGATCAGTCGTTTGCAATTGTGGCCTCTTACGTGCTCTCTCAGAAACCGGATTCAACTCTTGTCACACCTGTGAGTAGTGGGAATCTCATCGAAGATGTAGCTCGTCAGGCTGGTGCCAAAGTTGATTGGACTGAAGTTGGAAGTGTTGTAGTTTCTCACAGAATCGAGGAAATCGGTGCAGAGCTTGGCGGTGAAGAGAATGGTGGTGTGTTCTTTCCCGCGCACTTGGCGGCACGAGATGGCGCAATGACAGTAGCGCTCATAGTGGACATCATGGCCAAGGAGGAGAAACAGCTTTCAGACCTTGTTTCTGAACTCCCTACGTACTTCAGTGACAAACGGAAGGTTCCAGTGCCTCCAGAGAAGAAGGAGGCGCTACTTGATGCGCTTCTTTTACTTACAAAGGAGCATGATCGCATAACTTTGGACGGCGTGAAACTGATACTAGATGATGGTTGGATTCTCATGCGGCCATCAGGAACAGAACCGCTTTGGAGATGTTTTGCCGAAGGAAAGACGCAAGAAACCGCAGCACGGCTCTGCAAAATGGGCGTAGAGCTCATCCAATCTGCAATTACGAAATCATAATGCTTAGTATAGACGATGAAACGACGATTCTTCGTGAAGCCCCCTTTGCACAATGAATATAGGGCATTAGGTCTGCCTCACATTATCTAATCCTCTGAGGGATACAATAATGACAAAGCTGCTTGAAGAGATGGACTATCTGAGTCTTGGGAAACGAGTCCGTCTTCATAGATTGATGTATGAACATGGGCCTGGAAACGGTCACATGATGCTTTTACCAATAGATCAGGGCATGGAGCACGGTCCTGTTGACTTCTTTCCAAATCCTCCTTCTGCTAACCCTGAGTTTCAATTCAACTTGGCAAAAGAGGTGAACTTCTCTGGTATAGCGCTGCACCTTGGTCTTGCTGAGAAGTATGCATCGAAGTATGCGGGTAGTGTTCCCATCGTGCTTAAGATAAATGGCAAGACTCGCATCCCTTCTGACTCTCATGCTCTATCCCCAATGACAGCGTCGGTGGAGGATGCCGTTAGAATAGGTGCTGATGCCGTAGGATACACGCTATACGTTGGAAGTCCCAGCCAAGTAACTGACTTCACGCAGTTCAGAAAGGTGAAAGCAGATGCGGATCGTTACGGAATGCCAGTCATCATCTGGGCGTATCCTCGAGGCGAAGCAATTGAAAAACAGGGCGGAAGAAACTCCCTCTACGCCGTGGACTATGCAGCAAGAGTGGCAGCTGAGCTGGGTGCTGATGTTGTGAAGCTCAATGTGCCAAAAGTTGACCCGAAGAAGACATCTCAGCAGCGACCCCCATATGACAAACTAGATCTGAACTATGAGGACAGTGTCAGGAAAGTGGTGGAGTCTGCAGGAAAGACATTGGTGCTGTTCTCTGGTGGGAGTAAAATCAGCGACGATGATCTCATATCTCGGGCGAAGACCTGCATCGATGTAGGTGCAAATGGGCTAATCTTTGGTCGAAATCTATGGCAGCGCGAGTGGGACGACGCAGTCAAGATTTCCAAACGCCTTCGCGAATTATTGCAGAAATCATAGAGAATGAATCGTTTCTCGTGCATACCCGTAGCAGAGAATAAAACTTGACTGTAATATGAAAATGAATTTGGAGGGCCCGAAGGCCCTTCATATGAAAGCGCAATATCCGACGAGTATTGCTACTCTTCAGGCTTAGACTCTGCAACCTTTTCTTCATCAAAGTCAAAGTCTTCAAGTGGCTCTGGAGCAGGAGTTGTCAGCATTGTCCAGCCTATCCACATTGCAATGACCATGATTAGGACAACACCAAGCCAGATTGGTAGAATTACCAGCAGCATCGGTGTTGGGTTGAATATACTAGCAAACAAGGAACCGGCACCAAAGGTAGTATCGACCCAACCTCGCAGATCGGGAAGAAGCTCCAATATGATGAGGCCCCAAGTGTAGTAAAGAAGTACGAGAAGCGCTCCGATGAATATTAGCGCGCCAATGGCTTTTTCCTTGCCCATTTCTGTCAACTACCTTGTTTCTGCATAATAATGCGAACTAAGTCGTTTACGCCATCAGGTCTCATAAAAGGGTTGTGAATGTGGGACTAGCAGAGTTCCTTGCTGCAAC
>DAOWNS010000129.1 GCA_030642465.1 Candidatus Thorarchaeota archaeon
TGAAACGGACCCACGACTTGCGGATCTGCACGTGGTTGCTCCACTAGAGCTCACTGAGAGTATGCTGGAGAAAACGGCCGCTCAGGGCCAACTCATCATTGCCCACTCGGTGATGTCAACCCAAACTGAGAGAGTCTATCAAGAGGTGAACAAGACTCGGAGGAAGCTTGGTACTGGTGCGACGCTAATAGCTGGGGGAGCCCACGCAAGCGCACGACCAAGGGAATTGTTGGATGCGGGTTTTGATTATGTAGTAATTGGTGAGGGTGAGCAGACATTCCCCGAGCTCCTTTGGCGCCTCATGAATGACCAAGATACTGATACAATAACTGGAGTGGTTTCAAAGCACTCTGAGAATTATCCTAGGCCACGGGACTTGCCTCGAATACAGCTTGATGACTATCCGCCATTTGCGTTGGATATGAATATTGTAGGTCCAATAGAGGTCACTCGTGGGTGTCCATACGCCTGCAAATTCTGTTGTACGCCGTTTCTAACAGGAGGCCGAGTCAGACATAGATCTGTAGAATCTATCACGAAGTGGCTCCGCACGGCGGTGGAGAAGAGAGGATTTCAACGCACATGGTTCCTGTCACCGAATGCGCTTTGCTATGGAGGACGGGGCCGCGATGTAGTTCCTGAAAAGCTGGAACACCTTCTGAAAGAGAGTACCTCTATTGAAGGTCTTGACGAAGTCTTCTTTGGCTCCTTTCCATCAGAGGTGAGACCAGAGTTCGTGAGCAAGGAGATTCTCGAACTACTACGGCACTACGTGGCAAACAAGACCCTGCAGATAGGTCTGCAATCTGGGAGTGACAAGGTTCTCAAGGCCGCAAACAGGCAGCACACCGTCGCCGAAGGCCTAGACGCAGTCAGGATCGCGCTGGATTGTGGTTTCATACCTCATGTGGACATGATATTTGGGCTCCCAGAAGAAGCGAAAGAGGACGTGGATGCAAGCATCGAGCTCTGTCATGATCTTGTAGACATGGGGGCCAGATTGCATGGGCATGTATTCATGCCTTTACCAGGAAGTAGTTTCGAGAATATGCCACCAGGTCGACTAGATGATGAAACTCGCAGAGTCCTCGGAGATTTGTCAAGACGTAAGGTGCTGACTGGCGCGTGGGGCAATCAAGAGAGCCTAGCTGAGAAACTGGCTGCAGTTGATAGATAAGATGTGGTCACTGCATCAATCCGCTCTTGCTGCCAAACGCTGATAAGAGAAAACGGAGGTCCCATTGCGATTGTAACATTGAGTTCTAACATGCCTGACGCGTTGCGCAAGAAGCTGAAACAGCAGGGATATCATCTTCTCGGTCAGAGAGGAGCATACAAGGCATGTCAATGGCAGAAGAAGAGCCTTCTCCACGGAAATAGCTGCTATAAGGAGAGATTTTACGGAATCGAATCGCACAGATGTCTACAGATGACTCCAGTTGTAGATAAGTGCACACAGAACTGTGAGTTTTGCTGGCGTGTAACACCCTTCGATCTTGGCATTGGATGGGACCAGGTTCATGTTTCAGAAGAGGATGTGATGCAACCGGGTGAGCTGCTTGATGCCACAATCATGGCGAATCTCAGGTCCCTGGGAGGATATAACCCAGAGGCAGGGGCCAGCGTTTCCAAAGAGAAGTACCTTGAGGCAAGAGACCCCAAGCACATAGCCATATCACTCGCGGGGGAGCCAACCCTCTACCCGTTCCTAGGCGAGCTGGTTGATGAAGCTAGTCGAAGGGGGATGACTTCTTTCATTGTAACAAATGGGACCCGTCCAGATGTGCTAGCGGACATGTCACTTCCTACGCAGCTTTACATCACAATCGCTGCGCCAGATGAGAAAACGCATGCAATGTTATGCAAACCGTCAATCAAGGGGGCTTGGGAGCGTTTGATTGAGAGTCAGGAGTTACTTCAATCTCTATCTTGTCGAAGTGTGAATAGGTTGACAATGGTATCTGGTCGTAACATGCACGACGCGCGGTCCTATTCGGCGCTGATTCTCAAAGGCGAACCAGATTTCATCGAGGTTAAAGCCTACATGTACCTCGGTTCGTCGAGGGGGCGATTAGATAAACAGAATTCGCCCTCGCATAGGGAAATTCGCGCGTTTTCGCAAAAGCTGGCATCACTGACAGGCTATTATCTGGTTGATGAGCAGAACGAGAGCAGAGTTGTACTGCTCTCACGGAACAAACAAGTTAAGAAGATTAAGCTATAAATTGGCGGCGAGTCACATGAGTTTAGCAGACATTTTGAAACCTCTTAGAGAAGAGATTGAAGCTGATGATGATGTGCGGGAGAAAGTCTTGCCGCAAGCTCGAAAAGCAGTAAGATTATGCAGTCAATCAATAAAGGCATCTCATAGAGGACAATATGAAGAGGCAATAGAATCCCTGAGCCAGGCACACAGCGTCATCCGTGAATCCGTCAAGGATCTATCGGGCAGTGCCTATGTGTCAAGGTCGAGGACCCTAGACACTGCATATCAGGAATTGGCAGAGGCGGCTAATGTCCTATCCTTACTCAAGGATGGTAAATTCACTCCGCCCCAATCATATGGGATTCCAATCAGAGCATACCTAACTGGACTGGCTGATACAGTAGGCGAGCTTAGAAGAGCATGTCTCGACTCTCTGCGAGCTGACGATGTGACACGAGCAGAGGGTCTACTTGTTGTTATGGAAGAGATTTTCGACGAACTTCATTCACTTGATTTTCCAAATGCATTGATTCCGGATCTTAGGAGGAAATGTGATGTTGCACGCTCACTGATAGAGCGCACTAGGGGCGACATCACGTCTGCTGTCCGACAGAATAAGCTTGTAAGCGAGTTGAAGGAATTCGAAGAACGGATCAAAGATAATGGGAAATGAACTGTTTGGATTGACCGGTTGATGCATCCATTGGACAAGGAACGAGCTTAGCAACAGCTATAAGAATCATCCAAGCGTAGGGCCATATCGAAGTCAATCGTAAGGATGAGGGAAGTGTATCACGGAAATGAACGCGCCTGACATCTGGTTCACTCTATACGCGCTCGCCAAGAAGGGAGCAGTACATCGAGGGATTAATCTTACTACGCGTGAGCTGGGTGAAACTCTGAATGTGAGTCAGCAAACTGCATCACGAAGAATCTTGTTCTGTTTCGAACAGGGGCTTGTGAGTAGATCACACACTGCAAACGGCATGGTCATTCATCTGACTGAGAAGGGGCGAAAGGAACTCGTTCAAGTTTCTCACGGACTGGAGGTTGCATTTGCACCGCCCAAGGACGAAATCGTAATAGAGGGGCAGGTAGTTGAAGGTCTTGGTGAAGGAGCATACTATGTAGACATGTATGCCTCGCTAATTCAAGAGTCAATGGGCTTTGTGCCGTACTCTGGGACACTAAATGTACGAGTGACGGATGAGAACTCGAATAAGGCCATCAGTAGAATGAAACAAACTACTCCGCTCATTCTGAAGGGTTTCAGTCATGAAAGCCGGACATTCGGAGACGTAATCTGTTATAGGATCAAGGTCAACCAAGCTGTAGAAGGAGTAATTGCAATCGCACAACGAACACATCATAGTCAGAACATCCTTGAAGTAATAGCCCCAATCAACTTGAGGAAGAAGCTTCGTCTTAGCCGGGGAGACAATGTGACTCTGACCGTTGTCCCACTTCACTTGGTCACCTAGTCTAATGACCATGCTTACCTGTGAGCGGTACAAAGGCAACTCCACCCCATCGCTTCATAGTAACATTCCCATTGGAGTCTTTCTGCACCATCATCAGCTCTTGAAAGAAGCCTCTTGAGCCTACGGGGATTAGCATAAGTCCCTCTAGGGCGAGTTGTTCAATGAGTGGTGGTGGAACTTTGGGCGCAGCTGCTGCAACTAAGATTCTGTCAAAAGGAGCATGGTCTGGGAGCCCTACACTCCCATCACCATGAATCAAAGTCACATGCTTCGCGTATCCAGTTCTTTCAAGATTCTTCCGGGCGTACTCAATCAACCCCTTGACTATCTCGATTGTGTACACATGACCGGGGCCTGGCTTGTCTTTATCTGCTACCAGCTCTGCACACAGCGCCGCATGATAGCCTGAACCACCCCCCACCTCCAAGAGCTTGTGACCATGCTTTAGGTTGAGACCTTCACACATTATCACGCACATGTGAGGCGCTGAGATTGTCTGTCCCAACCCAATCGAGAGAGGGGTATCTCTGTACGCCTCTTTTCGTACTTCGGGAAGAACAAACTCTTCGCGTGGTACGGCTCTGATAGCTCTCTCTACTGCGCTGGTCTTCAGATATCCTCTGCTCTTGAGTCGCTGAATCAACCTTTCTTTTGCATCAAGAGCTCTGGTTTCAGACATCCTAATCACTGAAACTATGCATCGGAAAGATAAAAGCATTGAGAGAAAATCCAAACCTATGCGTGCTGTGGAGTTCCAGGCCTACGGCCACCCAAACGTAATTGGTAAACACAAGACCACATTGGAGATTACCACTGAAGAGGAACTCACATCCCAAGGAACTTGCATCATTGGAGTACGAACCACTCAAACCCTTCGTGACCTCGATGATGAAATCAAAACTCTGGCCAAGTCCACGATGACACAGATACAGCTCTCCATGTCAGTAAATGGTCTAGTTGAGAGAATCACAGGCAGAGGAAGCCCCGGACTAACATACTCGGACCCGATAAGTATGGTTGCAAGAACGAGCTCATTTGAGTGTGGCCGCACTCTCATGGTAGGTGCTGATAGGGTAGCTTCTGATTTAGACCGGAAGTTCGTTCAGATGCTGAAAACCCCTGACATAGTCATCAAATGCCAATTGAGCTATGCTAAGAGATAACCAGATCAACTACCATCTGGTATTCATACGGGGCACTGTCTCTTACTCGTCGAACGTGTAGAACCTCAGAAGCGTCCTTTCCTGCCTCCCTTACGAGCCTCGAAACCTTGCTTACAATCTCATCCTCAGGGTTCTCACCAGCTCCGAAATCATAATAGTGCAGTATTCCGCCATTTCTGAGGGTTTGGCATGCATCCGCGATGAACTCGAAAGCCCCTGAGGGGTGATTCATTATCACACGGTCCACATCATGGTCGAAATTCGCAGGAGCGTACTCGTGCGCATCCGCAACAACTGGTTCTATTGTGCCCATCAGCTTGTTCATTGCCATGCTCTCATGAAGGAGCTCTATTGCCAAGGGGTTGATGTCAATAGCAATCACACGCGCATTCTGTTTGCGCGCTATATGTAGCGCAAATGGACCAACGCCGGTAAACATGTCGACAACGACCTCGCCCGCATCTACCTGATTTGAAACCCTGTTGTGCTCTTCCAGGAGTCTTGGACTGAAGTAAGCATTCGCGAGGTCAACTGCAATCTTGCAGCCATACTCAGTGTGAACTGTCCTAGTCGTGTCCACTCCGGCTAGCAGTTTGTACTCCCGCACCCGAAACGCTCCGGCAATCGCTCCCTTCTTAGCTAGGACAGTTGAGAAATTACTATGTACAGTCCGGAAAGCTTTCCCAATATTGAAGGAATGTGCCTCAATCTCCTCAGGTATCTCAAGAACAGCAATATCGCCAATGAGATCGTAAGCCCGTGGAAGGAAA
The DNA here is from genome assembly GCA_030642465.1 of Candidatus Thorarchaeota archaeon. GTDB lineage: Archaea > Asgardarchaeota > Thorarchaeia > Thorarchaeales > Thorarchaeaceae > WTCK01. The sequence continues at coordinate 5,621 of DAOWNS010000129.1, forward strand.
CCAATCTCTTTCGGACTCAGGATTCCATCA
>DAOWNS010000223.1 GCA_030642465.1 Candidatus Thorarchaeota archaeon
AATCGACGTATCATTTTGCCTCCTTTAATAACGATTCCGGCCTGTTTTCACAACACCATTCGCATTTTCCAAGCAACCTTTTCCGCAACCACCTCCTTCAAGCAATTATATAGATTGGAGCCGCGATGGAAAAGTTGGACCCCCTAACATGCTGAATCGGGAGCAACCAGTCTAATAAGGTCACCTTGGAAGGCTTGGGGTCAGACCTTCATTCTTAGGATCTGTGTGATGGTCTGAGATCACGATGGCGAGGCAGTTGCGTTTGGAGCACCAAGGTGCTGTCTACCGCCTCGTTAGCCGTGGCAATGCACGAGAGAGGCTCTTCTTTTGCAGCGAGAATCGGGCTCGGCTTCTTGAAAGCCTTGACAATGCCATCGAGCGTCAGACGAAAGGCTTCCGGGGATTGTTGCGCTCAAACCATCCGTGCGATCGCGAAGCGGGTGCATGAACCCAGGAAATCCTAAGAATGAAGGTCGCATCGATACCCTAGCCAAGGCAGCCAACTACTTCATTCGGTTCCGTTAGGCTTCCATCGAACAAAGTCTCCCCAGCACTCATTGTCATACACAAACGCCACGCTGTGCCGAGCTCTTGTCACGGCAACATAGAACTTGCTCAGAGAGCCAGAGACTTCGGATAAGTCACCGGTTCGAAGGTATTTCCGAATCGGTCCATGCGGGAGTATAAGAACTCTATCAAACGTCATGCCTTTGGCATTCCCGAAATTCACGGCGGGATATCCATTCGTCTCTGTCTTTCTGCTGTACCGAAGCACGATAGGCAAGAATGCCTCAATGTAGGCGTGAACATCGGCTCTTGACACAAGAAAAATCCCGTCGTGCCCCGTTGCGATGTCATTACGGGATACTGTCTTGTCCATTGCAGGCCACAGCCTGTCGGCAAAATCGCAGATTCTCTGATTACACCGGTAGCTTTCTGTGTGCACGTCAAGCTCGCATAAACCCATAGATTTCCATTGCTGCACTTTGTCAAAGAATCCAACGCCACGGTATTGACGATTCTTGAGTGACTGATTCGTAATATAGGTAGTCTGTCGCGGATCTCCTACCATCACCATTCTCATCCCTGCATGCATCAGCGTTTCGAGGATATCGAGGTCATAGCCGGCCAGATCTTGCATCTCATCAACTAGAATCGCATCATAAACCTCGCGGAGTCGACTCGTCATGCACCCACCAGATCCCTTCTCACACTCTAATATGAATTCTGATATCTTGTCGGCGTATATCTCGTTGCCATTTTTGAAGTAATACTTCTGGATATCAGTCTTGGGAACGTACTTAGAAGAACGGCCTTTGGAAAAGTGGATACCTTTGAGACGCTTTCGTGAATAGACTGTGCGCTGGTACGGACGTGCACACTCGTGAAGCAAGAAGCTGAACCATGTGCGAATATCTACTTCTGAGGGTACACCACCACTCTCCCTGCAAAACGTGTTCTTGAGCACGCCGACGTTGTTGTTGGTGTATGTAAGAACCGCAATCCTCTCGGTAGGTCTAGATAGAGCCTCTTTCACTAAGAGTGTTGTCTTCCCCGATCCAGCAGACGCGATGATCACTTTGCTAGGACTCGATTGCATGGCAAATATAGTCAGGAAAGTCAATCGGCTCAGCACTAGAAAACAGCTTAAGAGCACTCGCAGTCTTGTTCTTAAGCATATATGAGAGCAGCTCTTCACGGTTGGGAAAGTCCTTCCCCAGAGCTCTATTAAGCGCTTTCAGAGAATTGGCTTTCAGCAATTGGGGCTCCAACGTAGGACATTCAGGATCCGTGTCGTAGCATACTTCGATTGTCGGGTACTGTCCGGAAAGATACCCTTCGTATTTCTTGTGCAGCGCGCATATATCTCCATCGTTGTCGGTCACCACGCGTATGTCCAATCCCAGCTTTGCCCCAATCTCAAGAAATCGTTTGAACGCAAGTGCGCGAACCGCTATCACATCAACTGCATCCTCCAATGGGAGCTTGCCGTATCTCATCAAGTACGCTTTCTGGACAATAAGTTCATCGGACGGCCCTTCTACCAAGATGGTTCTTGAGGCCAGAAGGAGTCTCAAAGTGTCGTAGCCCGGGGGCTTCCTGAAATAGTCGCTGGTCTCCGGCGAGAGATCCTCTAAGGTCATAATGCCATGAGAGGACAAGAGCTTGACACTGTCAATCCCCAGCTTGTTGAGGACGAAACTGCTGTGAGTCGTGATCAACATCTGCCTTGTGCCGCTCTTGCTGCCAACTTCCTGAATCAAACGAGCCATGTTCGAGTGCGAAAGATGATTCTCTGGTTCCTCGATTAACAGTAGGTTGCTGCCATAGGCTGCTTCAATGGCTAGCTTCATCTGAACACGACACTGCTCTCCTTTTCCAACGCCGTCAAACGGGATGTTGTCTAGATGCGCAGTAATACTGCTGTCCCATGTCGACCGTGCGGACATGTCGAGCGAGACAGTGAGAGCTTTCGGCGTAATGTCACCTTTTTTCTCCGTGAGATAGTCATTTATGTCTTTTATGCCTGGCTCCTGCATGAATCTATGCTTAAGTTGTCTGTAGGCTGTGGCCAATGAAATACGCTGCTCCTGCTCGAGACAGTCATTGATAATGCGTGCCACATATTTGTTTGGGGTAAAGTATGCGCGATGTAGGGTTGTATCAATGACTGTCACATGAAATGGGAGACTCCTGATGGATACTAAATTGTCCGCAAATGATCGCCAAGCTATCTCGAAGTACTCGATTGGCATTAATTCCGCATTCCGCGTGTCCGAAACGTATGACCTGAATTCATCTGCCAGATCTTCGTGCAACTCAACAGAGACGTAAAGCCCTGGGCAGTTCTCTCCTCGCGTGTTGTTGCTCCCCTTGAGCTTCGCCAGTTCGCCAGTATCAGCGTCATCGAGGTACGCCTCTATCAATATCCTCGGAGTTTCCGGATTCTTCCCATTACGAAGATCCCTGTAGTAATCGTTGACCATGCCGGTGTTGAAGTAGTACGGATCGAAGTCATACAGGACACTGCGCCCGGCAACTTGACAGAAGAGAGCAACGTTGAGGGCCTCTATGACAGTGGATTTCCCCGATTCGTTATCGCCCACAACAATGTTCATGTGCTCATTGAGTTCCATCTCGAATGAGCGTAGCGTCTTGAATCCTGACACCTTGAGTCGCTTCACATGCATGACTGATCAGACTCCTTACTCCCACGACATGCGATCTTGCACGTTCCGATTGGTTTGGAAATCTATCTAGCTTCGCGCTTGTCTGATGGTCCAGAACATCATGAACCCATCATTACAACAGCCATTCTCGCTTAGTTTGGTCCCTCCTTTCTTCCGTCAACTTATCATTGGCACTGTCGTAAAAGAGCCTATCAATTGGCAACTGCAAAGTCAAGTTCATGTACGCATAAATTCATTGATAGGAGAAAAGAGACGTCGAGTTGCTCGTACACATTTCTTATTGGGAAAGATAAGAAGTCTATCGATCAATAACTCGCTCAACATCACGCGCTGCCAACTCGAAGCATTGCCTGCACAAAAGCTGGGTCGGAAGAACGAACCAAATTCTGCTCTCCTAGGCGTAGGCGAGTCGGCCCCTTGGTTCCGGCACGGGTCTACCCAATTCGTTTGCAGTATGAATCCATTCCTGAATGATCTGCTCGGCATTCGAAAGGGCCTCTTGATAACTATTGCCGTCAGCCATGCAACCTGGAAGTTCTGGGACCTCAGCAACGA
>DAOWNS010000080.1 GCA_030642465.1 Candidatus Thorarchaeota archaeon
TCTGTATCAAGCATCTGAGGAAAGCATTGTCCACGTACCGATTCTTCGATATAACTAATTGCATGGAACTGCCTTTGATCTGCTAGCGCAAAGAGTACAAATTCGCTGAACTCCTGAAGAGTTTCTCAAGCATTCGGATGTTCACAGAGCTCGACAGAGAAACCGTAGAATCGGCTCACTTGGACAAGACCCAGAATCCACAAGCTGTGATTGATGAGTGGATATCAGATGACCCAGATGTGAAGATACTTGTCTTGGACAAGGGCAACAAGCTAGCTATCTATTCGACCTAATGGCCAGACCACTCTATATTGGATATCGAAGCATAGAGCTGCTTGAACCGGGCAAATCCTTCAGCGTAGACCTTGCGATTCGTTTCTTGCGGCTTGAGTGGATCCAATGGTTTAACCATGCTATCAGCAGCTTCTACCATCGAGTCAAACAAACCCACCCCTTTGCAGGCAAGGATTGCTGCTCCCAGAGCGGTAGCCTCTTCCATCTCAGTTCGGATTACAGGCACTCCAAGCACATCTGCTTGTATCTGCATCCACACTTGACTTCTGGCAGCACCTCCAGTCACACGAACCTCTGATGCAGGAATCCCAATATCATTCATGACCTCGAGGTTGGTTCTAATCTCGTAGGAAACGCCCTCCAAGATCGACCGCATGAGATGCTTTCTAGTATGACCAAGAGCAAGACCAGCGAAAACACCGCGCGCATGTGGGTTCCAGTACGGTGCACCAGCGCCTGCGAAATGCGGCAGGTGGATGACACCCTCAGAACCAGCTGGAATCGCGCCGGCTCCTTCCGACATGACCTCATACGGGTCAATGCCCCGCTCTTTGGCAAGATTGCACTCTTCTGTGCCCAGATTGTCGCGGAACCATCTGAGAGCTGAGCCCGTGGTGAACATACTTGCCTCCACAACAAAGGCTCCCGGAATGACATGGCGGCTGCAGAGCACTCGTATTTCGCTATCAAATTTAGGAGTATCAGAGTAGGCAAGCAGGAAAGTGCCTGTTCCTGTAGTTGACTTGATTGAGCCCTTGCGAACCACACCTACTCCTAGCGCTGCACATTGCTGGTCTCCGCCTCCTGCAACCACGGGAGTGCCTTCCTTGAGCCCACAATCTTTGGCTGCTTTCGCAGTTATCGCTCCTGCGGGGGCTCCAGACGGCAGAGGACCAGGAAGCTTCTCCTGCGGGATGTTAAATGCGTCAAGCATCTTTTCGGACCAATCTGCATCCCTGATGTCAAAAAGCATCGTTCTGCTTGCATTGGAATAATCAGTGATTGCCTTACCAGTGAGCTTGAAGACCATGAAATCGTGAACCAAAAGAAACTTCCAAGCCTTGCCAAAGACTTCAGGCTCATTCTCCTTGATCCAAAGAATCTTGGGAGCGGTGAAGTATGGGTCAATGGTGAGTCCAGTGATTGAATATACATCAGCTGGCGATATGACACTTCGAATCCAGTCACATTGGGGCACGGTTCGACGATCCTGCCACACAATAGCGCTACGTAATGGATTGCCAACATCGTCTATTGGAACGACAGTTTCGCGTTGGTTAGTCACGCTCAACCCACAGATACTCTCAGCGCTGACACCCGGGTTTTTGAGGCATTGTTTGGTTGTTATGCAGGCAGTGTCCCACCAGATTTGCGCATTCTGCTCCACCCAAGATGGTTTGGGATAGGAACTCTCAAACTCTTTGTAGGCACGCGCAAGAACAGCGCCCTCTGTGTCAAAGACCATGGAGCGCACTCCGGTAGTTCCGACATCCAACGCTAGGACAATTTCAGTCATCACTGCACACCTGTCATTGATTGACATACCCCGGATATGAAAACTAATCGGTCCTAGGAGATGGTGTCTGAGGTCACGAGTCCCTGAAGATCTCGTCGGTCACCAATCAAGAATAGCTTGAGTCGTCGATTTCGTTTAATCTGACGCTCGCGGCGAAGCGCATCACCTCTGGTGCCGCATTCTTCCACATAGACGAGGTATTTGGGTTGATGCATATGAAAGTAAGCCGCTGACTTTGAGTTACCGGACACATGCTCGTTCAGTCGGCGCTTCAGATCATTAGTCTGACCAGTGTAGTAGGTGCCAGTGTCTGTTTCAATTATGTAGACGTAGTAGGGCATCTCTGGTCACTTGGGAGCGCCCAGCACGGGATATAGTTCTTTGGAATACATCTCGTTCTAGGAAGAGATATCCGCACCACAGGTCATGTGAAAGACATGCAAGACTCAGAGAAACCAGCAGATTCAAGGTGGGCTCAGTTGGTGCTTATTGGCTTACTGTCGATGGTGTTCGCTGAGGCGTTCTCGGGTTCATCCATTCTATGGTTCATGTCCGAGTGGGCTTGGTTTGTCACGCTGCCCCTCTACTGGTCACACACCTTACTCTTCCTGAATCTTGCCATGAGATCCAAGAGGACGTCAGTGGGTCAACTGTACCTCTGGGGAATATTATTCGGGCTCTATGAGTCGTGGGTTACAAAAGTTCTCTGGGCAGGATACTTCACTGATCCACCTCTTCTTGGAACTGTCTTTGGGTTTGCAATTGCTGAGGACATCGTGCTGCTCATGTTCTGGCACCCAGTAATGGCATTCGTCTTGCCAATTCTGGTATTTCAGATTCTGGCTAGAGCAGGCAACAAGTCGAATGAGGGAGTGGAAACAGCCTTCCCGACTCACATCTCATTCCTTCAGAGAAGTCGACGGAATTCGGCGTTCTATCTGTACACCTTCATCATAGGGTCCCTGTTCATGATAGTCAGTTCCGGATACGATTTCATTGTGGCGGGGATTACAGCACTTGGCAGCCTCGTCCTGATTCTAATCCCATACTATCTTATCAAAAGGCGCGGAGGAAGGTCGTTCTCGATTCAATCACTAAGGTTAGGAAGGAAAGGTCTGGCTGTGACTGCTGCGTACGTTATCCTCTTGTACGCAATCACCTTCCCGACTCTGCTACCTGAGCGCATTCCAGGTATTGAAACAATCATCGCTACACTCTTCATTTATGCCTTCGTAATCTTGCTCATCTACGCAAGTCCTCCAGTCAATGAATCCGAATCCATTCCAAGCGTTGACTCGAAATTGATGGGAATGAAAGACCTGAAGCGATGGTATGGCTTGCTGCTCCTCTTGATACTGATCTGGGCGATGGTTCCAGATATCACCGTTATCGTAAGCATTCTGGGCTATCTCTCGTTCTTCGTGATTGGTTTCCTGCTATTCACGTCGATAACGATTCGGGAGCTAGCCAGACGGGTCCAATCTCGACGAAACCAGGAAGCAGGAAACCTTTAGACTCGCCCTGCATTCAATGGAGAACTGGTGTGTCTTGCACATGGAGATTCACGAAGACATTCTCCCAGTCTTGGCGATATTGGGTGTGATATTGTCAATGACGGGAGTCAACCTGTTCATAATTGGAGACCCTATGAGAGCCATTTCGGCAGTGCCACTCTCACTGGTGTTAGTGCTGTGGTTTGTTGCAGTCTTGAAGCTAAGGAGGCCAAAGAGTGCTAGCTGAGATAGTGACTGCCGCAGTGATGATTGGGTCCTTGCTGTGTTTCATTCATGGCTGGATGCATAGAGAGCGCTGGCTAACGGCCGCTTTCTTCATTGGAGGGTTCATCTTTGGAGTAGTACGCGAGAACATAGTTGCTCTGATGCCTGGTATGTATTCCTACCCAGATCACGCGTTCTACATTGGAGCGGCGCCGATGGTGATGTGGTTCGGATGGTCTGTGTCATTCTATGCAAGCTGGGTGGTGGGAAACAGAATCCTTGAAGCACTTGCTCCAAAATGGAAGGATAATCTGTGGGCGATTCTGTTAACTGCCGCAGTTATCACTGCATTCATCTCATTGCCCGTAGAGATAGCGGCAGGAGCCCCTGAAACTGGCTGGTGGATATGGCCGCCTGAGGCAATACCTGTATGGTACGAGATGCCGCCAATAGTTCCATTTGGCTGGGGTGGAGCAGCATTCCTGTTCTTGCTATTCTTCCTAACTATCGAGAAGAGAGATGCTGAGCCTCGGACAAATGCACTGGTCTTCATCGCTGCCTCATTGCTCGTTACGATTCTGCATCTTGTCTATACTTTCGCAATTAGGTCAATCATCGTGCTGTTGATAGGCTAAATTCAGTCGTAACTTCAGGCCATTGAGGTTCGGGAAAGCGTTCCAGCCCTCTTAATAGTAGTTTTCAGTGGGCAGGAGTAGTGTTGGCCAATTGTAAAGGCAAGGTGCCATATGTGTTCTTTTTTTGCCAGAGCTGAAACAAACCTGTCAACCCATCTAAACTCGCCCCAAGCGTATTATCGTTCCCGCCTCCGAATCGCCTTCTAGAGGCGTTATTGGTTTTGAATTAATAGTGGATAGTTATGGGCCTACTTATATCCAGGTTTGGCGAATAGCAATACAGGACTAGTGGAGGTAAGAGGACTGCTAGTCAACTGTTTGAAGTAATGGAGGGTACCTGTTTGCGTTTGGAGCGTTTTTGCTCCCATTTGGTTCCAGGATAGTGGCAGCTTTGTTAGTTGGTAAGGATGTAACGGACATGCTTCTGGGCATGCTTCCAGGAGGTTTTGTCCTACTAATATTCAAGCTTTTGGCGCTTATTCCTCTCATGGCGTATGCAGTGGCTACGCTCTACGCAGGGTGAAACTGAGCGAACTAATAGAATTCAAGAAAAATGGCTAGAGGAGAATCGTTATGCAGGGTTTGACTTCCGACCTCACATTCATGCTAACAATCATGATAATCTCGTGGTTGATTTCGCTGGTGACAGGCTATCTCGCGATCCGAGTTGTGCTTGTAAAAGCCACAAGGCCTTGGACTGAGATGAGCAAGAATGAGAAATCAAGTGTGCTTGGGCTATCTGGCTCTGGTTGTTTCACCGGTAGTATTGCCTTCATGATTCTGACAGTTAGTACCATGAGTGTCGAATCCATATTAACCGTATTGGATCTTCCACTCATACTGGTGTGGGCGTTGATTATTATGGTGTCAACTGCGGTCGGTAGTGCTGCAGTAGTTCGTCCCAAGCTGGAGAAAGGAACCGACAATTGAGAGCCGCGCAATCTCGTTTGCCAAGGATGAGATAGAGGGGGTTTCATCAGCAATCCAAGTGCATCCGCAGACCTAGGCAGCGTCTAGGCTTGCGGCTTCAGACTTGCCCTTCATGGGCGGGAGAGGCTCCGGAGGTGACGGCGCCATCTACTCGAGCATCGACGGGTCTGGCGACGCGTATCCCATTGGGGATTGCGACACCGCATCAAGGGTCATCAAGTACGTGGTGGTGCTGGGATACAGACACTCCCACTACAATCTCGTGGACATGAGGATTCACGACATCAACGTGGAAGCTGACCTCAACGCTCATGATCCGAATGCATCAAATCCCGAGGATCTAGTGGAGTTCGATGGAACTCCAGAAGGATACTCTGAAGGAGCCACTGACGGCACCAAGGATGCTAATAATGCTGAACAGCTAGCTATTGACTCATTGACTGCCGAGTGGTTGGGACCGTGGCCTGCGCTTCTACTGACTGCCACGATGGATATTGGTACCTTTTCATTCATTATTCAAATGGTCGTTGATATCCTAGGATCTCTGACGCTTTACTCAATGTCGCTTGTTGCTGATGCATTGACCTCTATGAGTGACCAAGAAATGGAACAAGGGCTTGGTACGGTCCTGCAACTGTCAATCATTCAATCACTGTCATTGATTGTACTTGTTTCGTATGTGTCGGCGCAATTCTTTGCAACATTCGGCAAGCTGCCAGAAGCTCAAGTATTATTCGCAGCTTCTCTGGTCATCTATATCGCTTCAGCTATTGCCCTTTTAGTGGCAATTGCCCAAGCGTATCACGACGGAACCATTAGAGCCATAGATGCAGCAATGGCTATAATCAGTCTAGGAGCAACCATAACCTTTGGCGGTCAAACCCTAGGCTCAAACACATATTTCAGAAGGCTATTTAGCTGTTTGGACAAGTATGAAACTGCAAAACCAGATAAGTGGGGATTCCACGATTGTTTCTTCACGTATTCCAAACTCTTAGTGCTATTGGTTGCTGTTGCCATCGGACTGGGAATCTTGCTTGGATGACATATTATCAAGGAGGAATGGCGATATGGGAAGCTTGGATGGGCATATGAGGCTCTCTTAGTCAAATGGGGGTGGAAATTAGAATGGCAGTTGATGATTTGGCTATCTTCGTACTAACCTTGTCTTCTGCAATACCTCTACTTGTTCTCGGTATAGCAGAGCAAGCCACAGCTCGGTATAGACGGCAAATCCTGAACTCTGGGAGTGTCGCGCGTCCAGCGAAACTGCCCAGATTGGTCGCTCTCCATGTTCGAACTACTCGAACCATGGCTGCATGTGCTGCAGCTACATTCGGAACTCTGGGCATTCTCTTTGGGGTGCCCATTTTGGCGACTTGGCTACTATGGCCGGAGGACTTTCTATCAATAGTGTATTCTGTTTCCTCTTGGGCTGCTATTGCTGTGATCTTCGGGACATTGAGAGTTGCGTGTTCAAGTCCTAGTTCGACTTCGGAATTCACTGACCGCAAGTAGGAGCTACGATACAATCCGCTCAGGCCGCATCATCATCAACACTTATTTGTAGAGTGTTCATGTTCGCGTTGGCAGCTTACTACTTCGTAGTTGCAGCGGACATGCAGTCATTCCTGCCTTCATTGAGGTGACTCTGTTGGTCGATTTGCATGCCGTCATTATCTGACTTCTTGGATTCGCAGGACTATCGCCCATTCTAGCCATATGGCATCTGCCGAAAATCCTTCTGGATAAGATGAAAAGCGTCTTGACTGAGGAATCCAATAAGCGATTAGGCATTGGTCAATGGCTCTCAGATCAGTATGTTGCCGAATCATCCTTGATTAGCTCTATCTACTATCTGATTTTACTCATTGCTCCAATCTTGGTAATAGCATGGGGTGAAATTTGGCTTCAACCATTGTTCGTATCAATAGACGTGACTTATAGCATAGGAATGGTCCTTGTCGTGTCTAGCGTGATGCTATTCTTTTCACTTCTATTCATCCGCAATGAAAGAATTCTTCGTGCGATGATAGTCAATAGAGCGTAGGTAGCAATACATTCATGGCTACTGGAATGACCAGTTCGATTGTGGCTTGGATTGCCAAGGTGTTGCCAGGAATAGAAACTCGTGAAGTGATTCGAGGGCCAACCCGAAAGGTCTGGAGTAGAACATTATTACGCAGCAAAGGAACGCTTTCTATTACGGAATGATGCGATAGAGACTGTCTTCAAGCAGGTCTTGTCAGAATGGATTTCTGAGCATCCGGAGTTGAGATGATGCAGCTAGAGCCCAGCATATTGATTCTTCTCATACTAGCTAGCATAACCCCGCAGATAATTGCTCTCTGGCTTTCCCACCGAATCTGGGGCTGCGTAAGTGGAATCCATGAACATATCGTAAGGGGAATGTGCGAATGCAAGGGCCGTCCTCCTCAAGGGGAAGCACCTTGGGAGAAGACATACGCTTCCTATCTGGAAAGCCCACGCAAGTACA
>DAOWNS010000333.1 GCA_030642465.1 Candidatus Thorarchaeota archaeon
CTCCAAGTAGGTTAAAAACCTACAACTAAGAACGATACTCTAGGATATGAAACTGACTTATATCAGTTCGCAAATATCAAGCTACGCGCGCCAGAGCGTCGCTTTGTTACAATTAGAAACTTTCTACCTAACCGCGTTCTTGTTTTTTGGATTGCTCTTAACGTACAATGAATAGATTATTAGTGAGTAGACCCTTAGAACTCGACTGTGTTTCAAATGAAGGTCGAACTCCTCTACAAGGGTGTACAGGAATTGGTTGCGATACCGGACTCTCATAGAGTGGAGAGGGTGCGCCCGAGGACTGTGGATGTTCATACAACGGATGAGAACCTTATTCAAAATGCAGTGGACGCGCCCATTGACTCTGTAAGCCTGCAGGATTTCATTAGCAGTTACAAGTCGTTTCTCATTATCGTGAACGATCACGCAAGGCCCACACCAACTCCCAAGGTCGTCAAGGTTCTTTTACCATTCTTGGAAAACAAGGAGTTCAAGATTGTGGTGGCAAGCGGCACACACAAATCACCATCTGAAGATGACCTACGCACACTGATACTTGGCAATTTCTACAACAGACTGCGAAAAGTTACGGTACTTCATGACTCGAAATCGGGTGACTTCACGACTGTAGGAACCACAACCAGGGGCACGGTAGTAATGCTAAATGAAATAATCAATGATTTCGAGGGCATTATCGCTATTAATTCCATAGAACCCCACTATTTTGCAGGTTTTACGGGAGGCAGGAAAAGCTTCTTGCCTGGACTCGCGGCCTATGACACAATCGAAGCAAACCATTCCATGGCGCTTCTGGAGGAATCATGCATCATGAAACTAGAGAGTAATCCCCTTCACCTGGACCTTGAGGAAGCCGCTCAAATGGTCGCACAGAATCATCCCATATTCGCAATAAACGTGGTTCTCGACGGCACAGGTAAGATCGCTGGCGCTTTTGCTGGTAATGTGATTAAGCAGCTATATGTAGGCGCGAAACTTGCCACAGAGATTTACTCCCCGACCATAGAGAATGAACCAGACATACTCATAGCTGTTGTTAATCCCCCTTTGGACCAGAATCTCTACCAAGCTCAGAAAGGATTTGAGAATTGCAGGATGACGGTTAAGAGTGGAGGAATCATGATTCTGATTGCGTCTTGCTACGATGGAATCGGTCCTAAGGATTACGCAGAGATGTTACAATCAGGTCAAACAGTAGAAGATCTTGCTATGAAGTTTGAGCAGATAAAGATGAACTACCAGCTTGGTTGGCATAAGGTAGGTTCAATACCTCCCTTCTTGGTTGACAAACAGCTATGGATGGTTAGTAACATCCCGAAGGTCGTTCTTAGCCGGATGTTCATCAGAGGCTTTTCTTCGATACAGGATGCACTTGATGCAGCGGTAATGGAGAAGGGAGAAAATGCAAGCATTCTCATAGTTGAAGATAGTGCGAGTGTGTGCCCCACTCTCTCAGCCGAGCTAAGGAATGCTTCATGTTGATGAAATCCGGAATCTTCAAATCATGGAATCCGCAGTACTTTTTCTCCTGACGCCTGAAGTTTCTGGTAGCCAGTCTCCTGCGGTGAAACAGCTTGAAAACCAAGAACGTCTTAGAGAATCTTAAACAATCCATCATTGATGGAACTCGAAAAGTCACTCCTTCACTCGCGCAAAAAGCAATTGACTTGGAAGTCCCTCCCTATACCATTGTGACAGATGCTTGCGCACCAGCAATGGCTGAAGTTGGAGATCTCTACCAGCAAGGTGAGTACTTCGTCCCCGAGATTCTAATGTCAGCCAAGGCATTTGAAGCTGCAATGGCTATTATAGAACCACTTCTTAGGAGCAAGCAGGTGGAGTATGCTGGCACTGTAATTCTTGGGGTGTGCGAGGGTGACATTCACTCAATCGGAAAAAACTTGGTTGCCACCATGTTGGAGGCAGGCGGATACAACGTCTTTGACTTGGGTACAGATGTACCCGCGAAGGAGTTCATCGTAGCCGCCGTCAAAAACAATGCTGACATCATAGTGGTGTCTGCATTGATGACCACATCGATGATTGGCATGAAAGATATCATACGGATGGTGAAGGAAGAAGAACTAGGCGTGAAAGTGATGGTGGGAGGAGGACCAGTCAACAAAGAGTACGCAGATTCAATTGGGGCAAATGCATACGGCCGGGATGCGATGGATGCCGTTAGAGTGGCGAGAAATCTCATGAAAACCATAAGGGGGTCGTAAATCTATGCAATCTGGCAAGGAACTCATTGACACTGCTTTGCATGGCGGCATTCCCGAGAGGATTCC
>DAOWNS010000283.1 GCA_030642465.1 Candidatus Thorarchaeota archaeon
GGTATTGCCCCTGGGGCTACCCTTCTATCAGCAAAAGTGACGTTCGGAGGTTTCTTGGCGGTCCCCAGCTGGATCGTTGCAGGAATCGAGTGGGCATGTAGTCATGGTGCTGATATCATACTACTCCCCTTCAACACCTTCGGTGCACCTGGAGATGCGGTTGCTATGGCCGTGAAGGCCGCAGCAGAGAAAGGCGTATTCGTTGTAGCCGCGGCCGGAGATGATGGACCAGATTATCTAACCATTATGTCCCCTGGTGGCTCGGCTGCTTCTTTCACTGTAGGAGCATTCGATTTACAGAAACAAGAAGTACCAGCTTTCTCAGGCAGGGGCCCATCATTGGAAATGCTTACCAAACCAGACGTTGTTGCTCCGGGCATGGGCATTGTAGGAGCTAAACATGGAGCGGGTCTATCTGGCATAGCCGGCTTGGGATCCTTCAATCTAGGCGATATGGGAGATCTAGGAGGACTGGGAACCCTCATGGGAGGTGCCCTAGGTGAAGACCTTGACGATAATTACATTATTGCGGACTCCACAGCAGCATCAGCTGCAATCGCTGCAGGGGCGGCTGCCATTTTGATGCAGGCGTTCGATAGGGCGACTCCAATAGTCCTGGCCAATGTGCTTAGAGACACAGCCACATCAGTGAATTTCGGAGCCAATGATGCTGGTGCAGGACTCCTCAATCTAGAAGCTGCATTCAGCTACCTCAGCTTAAGGCAGGAACCAATCGACCCCCACCTACGGACGACGGGCCTCCCTCTAATCGCACTTGGCATCCTGAATTCCGCTGGCAATAACGCGTCGACAACTCTCATGATGAGCAGCTACGGAACGACTGTTGTTGCAATGGACCAACGCGGGACCGAGGGAATGAATATCCACTTGCTGATGGGCATGTTTTCATTGCGATGGAACAACATGGACCCGACGAACCTTATGATGTTCGATGTCAAGAGAGAGATGCATCAAGTTGCCATGGCCGAAGGTGATGAAGGGTACAATAGATGGATTGGAATCATGTCGTATGACAACGAGGTCTACGTGACCTTACTTGTTGAGTCCTACAACTTGACTACGGTATCACCACTGCCACTGACCGCCTACCGAGTGACGCCATTCATTCTCAATCTAGGTGATCAGCCGCTTGTCAATGTTAGCTTGTTCTTGGCGTACTCACTGGACATCTTCCTTGACGGCCTCGATGACCACGGGAAATTTGCACTGGGAAACCAACAACTATTCGCTTACGGCATCTCAGAGGACTATCGTGATTTCTACTTCGGGATTAACTCCAGTCGACCTCTGGACGCTTTTGAAGTCGGAAACTCATCCGACATTGGGTCACACGTTTCCGATGACAATCTGACCGGTTCCACGACCTTTGATGGGTCAGTTGGGTTGGGCATGAAATGGCACTTTGGAGCCATAGCACCCAACGAGCTTGTCAATGTCACTATAGCAATGGGTTTCGGTGAGAACCGTACCGTGCTTGATGCGTCCATTGAAGAGATGTGGATTAGAGCACCCACAGGACAAGTGGTAAGCCAGGGGGACTTGATTCTTGTCGAAGCGGACATGCCTCGGATTACCCAAGTGGGTGAATACTACCAGTCGCGCGCGGTCATTATGAACATCGGCGTCGAGCCATCTGACATGGTAGGAGCCTTGATCATCGGTCAAGCACAAGAGGATGAGGGAGCGCTATTCACTAGATTCCAGAGCTTTGATGCGGTCGACCCGTTCCACGCAAGAGTGGTCACGGCAGAATGGAGTCCGGAGGAGGAAGGCCTCAATTCAGAGGCATGGGTTGTCGCAGGCGGCATCGAGAGCGCAGTGGCACTCCTTGCTCAACCACCAGCTCAGTTGACCGTGTCCGTGGGTATCCTTGACGACTTCCTCATCCGTGATGTGTTCGTGATATCGCCAATAGCGTCTACATCCGTGTTCCCGAAGAGCATATCCTATGCTCCATTCAATCTCATCTTCCCTGCAGATTATGGCCTCTTCACGATTTCTATCTCAACCAATGTCGGACTGGGAAATCTCACCGTAACAAACCATGGGAATGCCAGCGCGTGGGGCAATGCCAGCCTTCCTGCAAGCGAGAATGTGATGGGATACTATAACTTCTCACTGTTTACGCTCGTGTCACCGATAACGATGGACGGGTACCACTGGTGCGATTATGTGATTGAAACGGAGCAAGGATGGACCGCCAATGTGACCCTTAATACACATCTGGAATATCCCCGAGCTATGATGCTTCTAGACACGTCGCATGGCGGTGGACTAAGCTTCGGAGGAGATACAGGCGGCATGGGAGGGGACCTAGGTGGTGATCTGGGAGCAAACGCAAGTTTCCCACTTGCGGAGGAGATACGGGCTCGGATACTACAAGAAGACCCCACAGATGATATGGACATTGGGGATTTGGGTTCCATAGACGATCTGCTCGCTGAGATGCGCATGACCACTCTCTCAGGGCTATCGGAGATGAAGAAGAGAATGCGGGAGGTCGGACTAGATTTAGTAGAGATGCCCGGCATGGACCTGAACGCAGATCTCTTGATGCAATTCTCATCTGTGTTCATCATTGGCCCCACAAAGGAGTTCAACTCCACTGAGATAGAAATGTTGAGAAAGTTCACCGCAAGCGGCGGCAAGCTCATCATCTTCGGAGATTATGAAGATCGTGCAAACCTCACGGGATTGAATCCGCTTTTGCTAGAGTATGGTTATGAGATGGCAGGCAAGCATTCCGAGGAGAACACAACCGAGATTATCACAAGTTCAGCTCTTGGTACGAACTTGGATTCGATATGGCTCGGGGAAGGTACATTCATTCTGAACAATCAGTCAAATGCATGCGCCACAATCGGAGGAAATTCAGTGGTTCTGCTTGACGACTCACGTCCAGAGATA
>DAOWNS010000329.1 GCA_030642465.1 Candidatus Thorarchaeota archaeon
GGCAAGGTGATATCAAAAGGATTAGTTCGATTGGGTGGGCCTCCTGTTCGTTTCTCGAGCTATCTCTCACTTTGGCTTGCGCACTACTACACTCGTAAGAAGATGCGTGATGACGCAGAAGAGCTGCTGAGGAAAAGCCTTGGGTTCCTGTCCGATTACAATGTACTCCCCGAATGGGCCAATCCCAGAACTGGTGGCGGAAGCAATGGCAGCAGTTGTAGTATTGATGCAGCAGCCAATCTTCTCCTCTTGCTGCGAGACATGATGCTCTACATGGAGGGCAATAATCTCATTGTATTTCCGGGGATACCAGAAGGATGGTACACATCCAAGTATCCATTGATAATCAGTCGCATCCCGACAAGCATTGGTCCAGTGCACTTGGAGATTGGTGCATCGAAAAATCAGCATCAGGTCGAAGTCAAGCTGGAGTCGCTTCCAGAGGAGATAGAGTTCAGACTTCCATCGACTATTCCAATATCGATCGTCAAAGTCTATGGTGGCGGCGTCGCGAAACGGTCTGGTGACAAGAACTTTCCGTATGTCAAAGTGGTTCCACTCTCTGACAGCATTGTTCTGACTTTCCGCAAGTAGTCCTTATGTCTGGGATTGTCGGACCGGCTGAAGACACACTCATGCATCAGCCTGTGACTACAGAGTCAGGGTCCTTTGCCAACTTCTTGAATAGTTTCTTGTTGTAGAATTGCGCATGACGATTAAGACAAACTACAACGCCACATCTTGAACAGATGTAGTTGACAACATCAGAAAACTCAGGGTTCTTCCCTACCTGCTTCTGGAATTCATCCCACGACCCTTTGAAGTAGACTGCTCTCTTGGCGGCGTTCCGTATCAATGCTAGGTGAAGGTGTTTCAGAAAGAGCTCAGTTCCCCTTGGCCCTCTGTACATATGGGCCATGAGGTTCATTACCTTGGCTAGCTCGCAGGAAATTTCGTAGTAGCGTGGCTCCCATGGCTTCTCAAGCTTATCCTCAATAACCCCCACTTCCCACATCTCAAAGGCTTCTAAACCAGGTTTCTTATCATGCAAAAGCAACCTCTCTACGATCTTTCCGCCTTTCTTTTCCTCACCGTATCTTACTGTCACGCCTCGCGGAACATGTGTGATTCTGCCGCAGAATGCATACCAACCACCAATTGGCTCTCCCTTGATTGAATCTCGCACTGCCCTAGCTCGTTTCACATCCCGATCAATTTCATGAGCGGGAACCCAGACTGTGTGGGTTGCACATCGGGCTGTACCACAGATTGCACACGGATAAACCTCCCCCGGAGTCTTAGTACCGTAACGTTTACATTCTGCACAATCAGACACTATTCTCCATCCAGTACATCTGTCTATGATTGCGAAACAATGACTCACTTGCCCCCGTTATGTGTTTCTGTTGACTGGAGACCCCAACCATGGCGCATGAAGTTCACACCTCGGACTACCTTGTCATCGGTAGTGGCATCTCAGGCCTTCTATTTTCACTGAAAGCTGCCAAGACCGGTAAGGTCAATCTCATCACAAAGCGTGTATTGACGGATTCTGCCACATGGAGAGCTCAAGGTGGAATTGCTGCTGTGGTTTCTCCAAAGGATTCCTTTGAGCTTCATATCGAAGACACAATCAAGGCTGGAGCAGGATTATGTCATCGTGATATCGTGGAGAAATTCGTTCGCGATGCCCCTGCAAGAATTAAGGAACTAGCGGAATATGGGGTTGCGTTCTGCAAGAAAGAAAATACTGATGAATATGAACTGCATCTTGAGGGCGGTCATGGCAAGAGGCGAGTTCTTCATATCAAAGACCATACCGGTCGGGATATTGAGCAAGCACTAGTTGTACACGTGAAGAAGAATCCTAACATCAAAATCTTCGAGAGCCATATTGCAGTTAATCTCCACGTCAAGAGTAATCGGGTTGTAGGATCTTATGTTCTGGATACGAATGAGTGTGTAGTAAAGCGATTCACTGCGAAAGCTACGATTCTTGCAACAGGAGGTGCTGGGCGGGTCTTTCTTTACACGAGCAATCCTGATGTTGCTACGGGCGATGGCATTGCAATGGCGTACCGAGCTGGGGCAACCATATCGAACCTAGAATTCTTCCAGTGGCATCCAACTATTCTTTATCATCGCAAAATTAGGTCCTTCTTGATTACTGAGGCCATGCGTGGGGAAGGAGCGTTACTACTAGGGCTGGATGGAAAGCGATTCATGCCTGAGTACCATCCTGATGCGGAGCTTGCTCCACGAGACATTGTCGCGAGAGCGATTGACCACGAGCTCAAACGAACAGGGGCTGATCATGTCCGGCTAGATATTTCATTCA
>DAOWNS010000321.1 GCA_030642465.1 Candidatus Thorarchaeota archaeon
AGAAGACACTGGAATCCATGAAGAAGAAAGTAGAATCACTCGCAGCTAGTCTGAAGGAGCTTCAGGAGAAGATACAGCTCGAGCTTAGCAAACACAATCTCAGGCTCCAGTGAGAAACATGAATCCAGTATTCGAGATTGGGCTGCCGGAGTTATCGGCATCTGACCTTGAGCAGTTGACAGAAGAATGTGAAACAGCCATCACGCAGCACATTTTTGATAAGATACCAAAAAAGAGCATCTCAGAGCTCACCGTGACCTGCATTCTCGATTTTGATAAGACTCTTGAGTTCGAAGTACAGCTGGACTTGGAGCAAGAATACGACACCGGGCACTCACTTGACGAGATACTGGATGAAGCAAGCAGATTCGGAACAGAGTGGCTTGAGAAGCGGCTCGCGGAGATGAAGCTCCTATGAATCTCATTTCCCTGTTGAAGTCATCTTTTCATCCCGTGATTCTAGGGCATCGTAATGCAGACCCTGATGCAGTCTGCTCAATGATTGCAGTTGCTGATATCTGTAGAAAACTCAACCCCAAGAGTGTGCCCAAGCTTGCGTGCGATGATATTAGCAGGCTTTCAATGCAAGTGCTCGATAGATTTGCACCTGGTGCTGAGATTCTTGAGTCAATTGATGTTGACCACGACTTGGTAATCCTTGTAGATACAAATAGCCTGCTACAACTCGGTCCTACTCTCAAGGATATTGTTGTTAATCCTGAACGAACCTTGGTGATTGATCATCATGAACCTAACCCGGATCTTGACAGCATTGCGAAGCATGCAGTTGTGCGGAGCGATAGATACTCTGCTTGCGAGATTATTACGGGTCTATATAATGAGGTCAAATTGGATATTGGAGTGGACATAGCGAATTTACTCCTCACCGGGATTTTGTTTGACACGCGCAGATTCCTCTATGCTGACGAGAACACACTCATTGCTGCAACCAAGTTAGTACACATTGGAGCTGACTATCAAGCGTGCTTGAGTTCGCTTGTCATCAAACCCAGTAGGTCGGAACGGATAGCGAGGCTCAAGGCTGCCAGTCGATTACAAATCCACAATATCGACAACTGGATCATTGTCACATCAAAAATCAAGGCCTTTGAGGCCAGTGCATGCCGCGGACTGATTGGGATGGGTGCAGATGTCGCCATCGTTAGTGGGAGTCCAGGCAATGGAGAAGTACGTCTGAGCTCTAGAAGCACCACGGAGTTTTATGAGAAGACTGGCGTTAATCTGGGAAGTGACGTGATGGAGCCCCTCGGAGAACTAATTGAGGGGAAAGGAGGCGGGCATCCTAACGCTGCTGGGGCAAATGGCAGAATACTCGGAAACAAGGCCGCCTCAAGAGCAGTACAACTCATTAGGGACGCAATCAAGAGAGGGCCATCACCTGACAGCGATGAGTCATCCTAAGAGGGAGAAAAGCCATGGCGCTAGTAGAGTTCGCCGACTTCAGCTTCAAGTACCTAGGAGCGGATTCCCTCGCCTTGAAAAGAATCACCCTCACAATTGATGAGGGTGAATATGTTGTCATCACAGGGCCCTCTGGGTGTGGAAAAACTACTTTTTGCAGAGCGATAAACGCGCTTGTTCCTCAGTTCCATCGCGGATATGTCGCTGGCAATGTCTACACGGAAGGAAAGAACACCCGCGAGAATGAAGTTGCAACATACGCCTCTGTTGCAGGCTTGGTGTTCCAGAATCCAGAAAATCAGCTCGTGACTCTCGATGTGGAAAAAGAAATCGCATTCGGTCCTGAGAACCTTGGTGTTGCGCCTAATGAAATAAGACGCAGAGTAGAGGAACTGATAGAGCTACTCGACCTTGAAGAACTGAGAGAAAAACACCCTCACGAGATGTCGGGTGGTGAACAGCAGCAAGTCGCGATTGCTGCAACGCTCGCCTTAAAGCCAAAAGTCCTTGTGGCTGATGAGCCCACCTCGAATCTTGATCCTCAGAGCGCAGAAACTATTCTTGACATAATCGCACATCTCAACAAGAGCGGCATGGCTGTCGTTCTTGTGGAGCATCGGCTTGACTTGGTGGCAAAAGACGCATCTCGTATCATCTTGATGAATGAAGGGCGTATCGTCGCTGATGGGAATCCGAGAGAAATCCTTGCCATGGACCTTTGTGAGGAGATTGGCGTTGGCGTACCCAAGGCGACTCAGGTGTACAAACGACTGAGAACAAGGGGTGTTGAACTGAGAACCGTGCCTCTGACAGGGATGGAATTGGCTGAGCTTGTCCAGGAGGCGACATCAAGGTGATCATCTTAGAAGATGTGCATTATTCCTATGATGGCGTTTACACAGCCCTCCGGGGTATCTCTCTACAGATTGACGATGGCGAGCGCCTTGCGGTTATCGGTGCCAACGGCGCAGGCAAGACCACAATGATAAAACACATGAATGGTCTTCTCCGTCCGCAGAAGGGGCAGGTGATTCTTGACGGGCA
>DAOWNS010000073.1 GCA_030642465.1 Candidatus Thorarchaeota archaeon
AACGTGACCTTCGAATTTGTCGTTCCTCCATGCGTGGTACATTATGTTCTGGTAACAGATGATGTACGGACACTCATAGACCCAGATTTCCTGCAGTGCAATTGCTGCATCATAGACTGTCTGATAGTCAGTTGAGTGGAGTAAATCATCGATGTAGCTATCATAGGTTGCGTTCTTGAAGTTCGGGAAGTTCAAGAATGGCTCATCTGCATTCCATGATGCCCATTCTTTACCTAGGAAGTCAACATCAGATCCACCAAAGTTCCAAGCAAGGAAGCACATGTCGTAAGCGAGGTGGTTGTTCAGCCTGCCAAGATACTCGTAGAAGTCAGTGGGTTCAGAGGTAGCCTCAATTCCCAGATCAAGAAGAGCTTCTTTGATGAAGGCTCCAACCTCAATGGCGACTGGTGAGGATGATGCACACTCAACCAGGATTGGCTCGAAATCACCGTTGGGGCCAGTTCTGAATCCAGTTTCGGGGTCAATTTCGAACCCGGCGGCTACCAGAAGCGCAATACCCGTTTCTATATCTTGTTCATAGTAAGTATAGGGTAGCTGCCCTTCAATGGACCACCCGTTCTGCTTAGGTACAGGGGAATCCTGTGATCCTGAGAAACCTTCGAATATGTCAGCAGAGATTGCATTCTTGTCCAATGCGAATGCTATTGCTCTCCGGACCGCAGTATAGTTGAGCGGATACCGATCAGTATTGATTGTGACAAATCCATAGCCGTTCCTGAGTACGTTGGTAAGTTCTATGTTCTTAGCTCCCTCGAGTGCCGGAATAAATGATGAATCAAGGAAACCATCGATTAAATCGATTTCGTCGTTTTGTAGTGCAAGAACTTGCAGGTCGTCGCTAGTAATCACATCGAATCTAAGCTTGTCAATGTACGGGCCGGTCTTAGCAAAACCAGGCACCGTTTGAGCTTGGGCAAAAATCGGTGAGAATGCCATCAATGTGAAAGCAGCCACGAGCGTAATAGCAATAGTTCTCTTAGCACGAGTGCTTGCCATTATTCTCTCTATCTCCTTTTCCGAGTCGAATCGGATATCGTTCAGCTGTTTGTGCATGATAAAAGTGTTTTGTTGCAAGCTGACACACATAGAAGTCAGTAAGCATAAAAAACCACCAACTGTCAAGCGAGCGAAGAATTCGGATAGATGTGAGTCAACGAAAGTATCACTCCCAAAGAAACGGAATAAAAGTAAGGGAAGGGCGTTATGCCCTTTCCTACTAGGTGGTGCCATACTACCCGTACTTGATTCGTGGATCCAACACACCGTATAGCATGTCAGCTACGAAATTCGCGAGAATCGCAGTAATTGCGATGACCATGAATATCGCTTGTACAACAGGATAGTCCAGAATGATGAGACTTCGGAAGATGTATCTGCCCAGCCCATACCAGCCAAATACTGTTTCCGTAAGCGTTGCACCATTGATCAGGAACCCGAAAGTCATCGCAATAATAGTGACCATCGGAAGCATCGCATTCTTCATACCGTGTTTGTATAGAACCTGATTCTCATCCAATCCCTTTGCACGCGCAGTCAGGATGTAGTCCTCTGTCATGACATCGATTAAGCTGTTACGCATGTAAAGGAAATACCCACCATAACCACCGACACCGAGCGTGACCATAGGCAGAATCAAATGATGAAGAATATTGCCTGCGATTATCAGCCCACCAAGTGGATCATCTTTTGCAGCAATCCAAACATCAGGAGTTATCGTGCCGCCAGACGGAAATTGGATCAGGCCGCCGGTCAAGTTTGGAAGATAGAATGAGAACGTCATTAATAACATTATGCCTACCCAGAAGACAGGCAAAGCATAGATGAACAGGGCTACCGTTACAGCTCCAACATCTTTGGTCGATCCAGGGTCTGCTGCAACTTTAACTCCAGTGAAGATACCGAGGATGATGGCAACAATGGAAGAGGTACCCATCAATAGAAGGGTGTTTGGCAGGCGAGCCATAATCTCATCGGTTACAGGTGCCTGGCTAACAAATGAATATCCAAAGTCGCCTGTGAACATATTGACTACATATCTCCAGAACATGTAGATCCAATCAAAGATGTCAGGATCAGGTACTAAACCAAAGCGTGCATAAATCTCCTCCAGTACTTCTGAAGTCATATTGCGACGTAGGTTCACATCAATCATTAGGTCAACCGGACTAACGCCGAAGAGAATTGTTGGAAGTCTGAAGAGAAAGAAGTTGAAACATACTACTGCAATCACTAGCAGAAACATGTAGATGAGTCTTCTAATAACATACTCACGCAATCCCATTGTTCATGCACCTTATTCATTCATTGGCAGTACATAGCGTCACTGAGTACTGTGATGCATCATAGGAGCTTTACCGACCTAATAAGGATACCGTTCAAGGAGACCCATAGAAATCGGATGGTTAGTGATTTTGATAATGGAAAAAAAGGAAAGAAGGGAGGCCCTGCATGGGCCCCCGAATTCAAGAGAGCGACTATCTCTCTCTAAGCCTTGGATTCAGAACTTGATCTAAAGTATGCCCGACAAAGGTGAAAGACAATGACAAGATGGTGATCATCAAACCGGGAAAGACAACCACCCACCAGGCACCATGAGTGAAACCACCTGTAGCTTGAGCATCTGCAAGCATCCGACCCCAGCTTGGTTGACCGGGATCGGTTAGACCAAGGAATGCAAGACCAGACTCGGACAGAATGGCGCCCACAACTCCCAGAGTGATGTTGGCGAAAAGAATGGGAGTCACATTTGGCAATATGTGCCTCATGATGATGTAAGTGTCTGACGCACCAATCGCCCTTGCAGACTCGACATAGGCTTTGTTCTTCTCAGCCATCACTTGAGACCGGATAAGTCGCGAAGTCCCTGTCCACCCTAATATCGAAATCACTATGATGATATTTTCTGTGCGGGGTCCAAGAAATGATGCCATTATCATCATTAGCGGTAATCCTGGGATGACTAGAAGGAAGTCCACAACTCGCATGAGAATCTCATCAGTCTTTCCACCAAAGTATCCAGCCGTCAAACCGACTACAACACCGATTGCTGTTGATATTGCTGTAGCAAGAATACCGATGGTGAGAGAGATTCTTGAGCCGTATATTAGCTGACTGAAAGCATCAGCTCCCTTGTCTGTTGTTCCCAGCAGGCCAAAGTACTCACCATAAGCAATCATGCTTATCGATCTAAAGGATGCAGTTACTGAGCCCGTATAATTGTACTCGGGAGTATCGCCAAGAAAGTTGCGAAAGACTGCAGTGGGGACAAGGCCAACGGCTACTGTGAGAATATCAGTTTCATCTTCCTGATAGCCAGTTTCGTTTTCCACCATACCTCTCCAGCCGTCAACAATGTGGAGGTAACTCAAATCCATTTGTCGCTCCCGATAAGAATCCGAATAGAGTGGGTAAGACCTGTAAACGTTCCGCCAGTTCCCACTTGAGTCAATAACCCAGACATACACTTTAAACATAAGACCCCCTTCCAACTCGGCAAAATCGCCTGTCCGAGTAATGGCGAAGTCAAGGGTCATGTTCACGTCGCTAGGAATAGACTCGTAGGGCCATTCAAGCTGCTGTGTAAAGTAAATGAAATCATTAGCGGCAGGTAGATTATCATCTGGATCTGCAGGGGTTCGCCAATCCATTGTTTCATTGGCATGAGTCCATGTAAGATTCACATGGTTGAAATCATTGTCTCCAGTTGCTTCCTGGTACACGTATTCGAATTCGTCTTGGTTGGTACCGTTCTTGTAGGATACTGGAGCCTCAGGGTCAATCATCCATGTGCTCGTATCATTGAACCCTGTATCTGGCATGAATTCACCAGTGACAACTCCCTCTGGGTCAAATACTGACACCCATTGTGGAGCAAGGTAATTTGGTGCAACCTTTGCCGTGGGCGAAGGATCATGGGTTGCTATCCATGGAGCTCCGACAGCCATTCCTACATACAGAACAAGCAGAATTATTCCAAGCAATCCGATTTTATGTTTCTTGTATTGTAGCCAAAAACCAGACAAACTTACATACCAATTGCGGTCTTTCCAGCCACCTGACTTTCCTGCATCCGTAGACAAGGACTCATATCTCCTTTCATGTGATTGGTTGTTCTCTGCTCAGTGACTTCGGCACGTTCGTAGAAACCAACCTATCCGTAACTGTTTCTTCTCTTGTACCCATTAAAAAGGTTCACTATAGGCGCGTGCCTAACTAGACATATCGTGTTCATCATCCAATAGCGCATCAACAAACGGATCCGCATCTATTGGTTCCTCAGGAGTTTCGATTCCTCTGGCCTCTCTTGCCTTGATTATATCCTTGGTCCGTTTTGATGCAGCCCATAAATCAGCGAAGACAACACCAACTAAGAATATAGTGAAAACTCCGGTTAGTGATAGTACTATTCCAATAAAACGGAGTACTCGTATCGTCGTAAGAAAGAGCCCACCAAAAACGAGCACAACAGGAATCAATAGCACTCTCTTCTGCGGTTCTTTTCTGGTTCTCGGAAAAGCTCGTACAGGCAATGTCAATCATTGGGGCATCCTGCTGCTGCCCTTTTACTCTTTTCGAACTCAGAGTTTAGAGCTAAAGCTTCGCCTGGGGGAAAAAGCTGTCGCAGAAAGCAAGTTATATAAGTGCGCCACAGAACGACGACAAATCAGTGAAGGGATAGTGAAGTCATTTCTAGGTCCCGATAGTCCAAGATTCATATCCCCAAAACGGAGATAGAAGAATGACCCTGCTTGACATCCAGAATCTGAGAATGTACTACCAGACACAGAAAGGTTTGGTTAAAGCAGTCGACAATGTTTCCCTGCAGCTTGAGTCAGGAGAGTCCATTGGGCTCGCAGGCGAATCAGGCTGTGGAAAGTCTAGCCTTGCTTACTCAATCATGCAATTGCTACCCCCAGCAGCTAACATCGTAGGTGGTAACATCTTCTTCAAGGGAGAGGACCTACTGAAGAAGAGCGCGCGGGAGATGCGTGACATCAGATGGAAGAACGTGGCAATCGTATTCCAAGGCGCAATGAATGCGCTGAACCCAGTTTTCGAGATCGGTGAACAGATTGCAGAAGCCATCCTGATGCACGAGAATGTCACAGAGGAAGAAGCTCTCGACCGTGTTGCTAAGCTTTTCGAGATGGTTGGTCTTGACCCGTCTCGTATTCATAATTATCCACATGAATTCTCAGGAGGCATGCGCCAGAGAGCTATGATTGCAATGGCTCTGGCCTGTAATCCTGACCTAGTGATTGCAGACGAACCAACAACGGCCCTCGACGTGACAATTCAAGCCCAGATTCTGAAGCTTATGCAAAAGCTGCAGAAAGACCTTGGTCTATCACTAATCCTGATTACACACGACTTGAGTGTTATTGCCGAAACCTGCGATAAGACTGCAATCATGTATGCCGGTCGCATTGCTGAGCTCGCAGACGTCGTGTCTGTATTCAAGGAGCCAATTCACCCATACGCAGCGGGACTCGTGGGTGCGATTCCGAGCATGGTGAAAGCGGAGAGTAAGAAGCTCACTTCCATTCCGGGCTCGCCTCCAGACCTCATTTCCCCGCCATCAGGGTGTCGTTTCCATCCGAGATGTCCGTACGCAAAGGAAATCTGTAGTAAGGAGCAACCAGCCTTCGAGGAAATTGATCCTGGAAGATGGGTGGCGTGTCACTTTGCTGAGCAGTTGAAGGGAGAACTCAAGGTAGACCTAAGTTAAGGAGGTTCATAGAATGACAACTGAAGATTATTCAAGAGCACTTGGTCGGTCCGAGGATATCGCAAATGGAGAACCCCTAGTTCAGATACGCGGCATGCGCAAGTGGTTCCCAGTGAATGCTGGCTTCCTTTCGTCAATACTGTACAAACAGGAGCTTTACGTGAAGGCTGTCGACGGCGTTACCTTTGACATCATGAAAGGAGAAATTTTGGTACTAGCTGGTGAATCAGGCTGTGGGAAAACAACCACAGGTCGATGCATCCTCTACCTTGAAGACCCCACTGATGGATCTGTAGTTTATGCAGGTATAGACCTGTCCACATTGGACCGCACTGAGATGAAGGACTTGAGAAAGCGAATGCAGATCACCTTCCAAGATCCATACGAATCCCTTAATCCAAAGCAGAGTATCTCTAGCATTGTTGCAGAGCCACTTGTTGTGCATAAGATACCAATAACGCCTAGTCAGAAGAGACAGCGTGTTTTGGAGGCGTTGGAGAGTGTTTCCATCACTCCAGCGGAAGATTTCATTGACAGATATCCCCACGAACTATCGGGAGGACAAAGGCAGAGGATATCAGTCGCTAGAGCACTAATCCTTCATCCCGAGTTCATGGTTGCTGACGAGCCGGTTTCAATGCTGGACGTTTCAATCCGTGCAGAGATTCTCAATCTTCTGTTGAAGCTCAGGGAGGATCTTGGGCTCACATATCTATTCATCACACACGACTTGGCTGTAGCAAGCTACATTGCAGATCGTATTGGAATCATGTACTTGGGAATCATTGTTGAAATCGGTCCAGCGCATGCAGTTGCGTTCGAACCCCAACACCCCTACACTCGTGCTCTGATATCTGCGGTACCTTCTGGAGATCCCACCGTTAAGCGTCGTATTGAGTCGCTCAAGGGAGAACCGCCAAGTCCAATCAACGTTCCATCGGGCTGTAGGTTCCATCCAAGGTGTCCGTACGCTCAAGAGATCTGCGTGCGTGAGGTTCCCGAAGACAGGGACATGGGCGGAAAGCACTATGTGGCATGCCACTTTGCTGGTGAGCTTGGTGAGCCGACTAACCTATAGGCGTCAATTTGCTCTCAGGCGACACACAAGAAGACTCACGATAACGTGAGGCGTTCATATGACTGAAGTGACTGATCGACCTCGAGTGCTGAAAGCAATCAAGAAATGTCTTTCTGGTGCTGACGAGCATTTCCAGAAGGCCATGGAATTTCTAGATGAGATAGGTCGCGGGTCACTTGGCCCGGGGATGACGTCGATTTTCGGAGGATACGTGTTGAAGGACTGGAAGGGATACTTCCAATCGGCAAGAACCGAGCTCGAGGTCGCAGAGAGGGTGCTCTATCCGCTCACCAAACGATTTCGTGATGGCAGAGTCAATGCTGAGCACTTCACAGATGAGGAGGCTTTGACACTTCTAAAAGACCTGACTGAATTCGATTATCAAGTCCCAATCAGACTCCTATGGGCACATAAGAGCAGAGAATCGGTATGGTATCAATTGGAGGAGCTCAGTAAGAAAGCCAAGGCAGTCCTTGAAAAAGTTGCAGACATATAGGATATATCGTGAACCAGTTACTAGAGTGCCAACAAAGGTAATAACAGCTCGCGAAGACTCTGAATCCCGAAGGCAGTCATATTGGAGTGGTTCGAGGTTCATGAGTAATGCGCCCGTCAGGAAATCCCGGAAACATAATCTTGAGAGAACAATTCGTGTAATGGAAAGCATCTCTCATTCGTTGGCTCTCATGGAAAGTCACCTGACATCATTTGAGAATTCACACCTAATGAAAGACCTCATCTCTGCAGGCGAGTATATTGTAGGAAGCCTACCGGGGGTCATTTGTGTTCCCTCGACTCTGAAGCAAGGCGACTCACTTCAGTCGGCACTGAACCAAATGAAAACAAGAGGACGTGGAATGCCTTCGATGATCAGACTGGGTGACTCCATGGAATCCGTGGATACATGTGACAAGGTTGTGAGAATAATCAAATCCGAGATTTTACCATCATTGGATAGCAGTTCATTCGTAGTCAATCTCAGATGTGATGAAATGATTAGCCCTTTCGAATCCAATCGCACGATAATCATTGGAAGGAGATACAGCAAGGGTTCTAAGAAACGATTCAGAAACTTGGAAAAAACTCTTGGAGCACTCGGCGTGAGCGTACTGTCTGATAGAGGAGAATACGGAGGAGGGCCACTGGTCTATGCCATTACGAGAGCATTACCGACTAAAACCAATCTGCTGGTATTCGAACTAACGCTATCGATGTCTGTGGCGAAAGAGCC
>DAOWNS010000083.1 GCA_030642465.1 Candidatus Thorarchaeota archaeon
CAACACGAAGCCATACATATCAACTGAACGCGCTGAACTGCTAACTACCTTCTACGAGAACCGAGGTGCCGAAGAGGCTTCTGTCCCTGTTACTCGTGCTCTGGCACTGAAGCACTTATTCGAACATAGGACCATCTGGATCGGGGATGGAGAGCTGATTGTTGGAGAGCGCGGCCCATCACCCAAAGCCACATCCACGTATCCCGAGCTTTGCTGTCATACAATCCATGATCTTGAATCTATGAACTCCCGAGAACGGACTCCTTTCCTTGTAAGTGAAGAAGTCAAGGAAGTTTATCAAAGAAGGATAATCCCGTTCTGGAATGGCAGAAGCATGAGGGAACGCGTATTCGCTGCTATGTCTGAAGAATGGACCTTAGCATTCCAATCGGGGGTATTCACCGAATTCATGGAGCAAAGGGCGCCCGGGCACGCCATTTTGGATGATAAAATCTACCATAAGGGTCTGCTTGATTTCAAGAGTGAAATTGAACAGACATTGTCTGAGATTGATTACTCCAATGATTCAGAAGCGAGTGAGAAAGAACAAGAGCTCAAGGCCATGTCAATAGCCGCAGATGCAGTGATTATTCTTGCCGAACGTCACGCGGAGAAGGCAAGAGAACTGGCGTTGATTGAGGGGGCCCCTCAGAGAAAACGAGAGCTTGAGCAGATTGTGGAAATCTGTTCACATGTTCCGGCTAACGCGCCTAGGAACTTCTGGGAGGCACTCCAATCATACTGGTTCATCCACCTCGGGATAATAACCGAGCTCAATGTGTGGGATAGCTTCAATCCTGGTCGCCTTGACCAGAATTTGTATTCATTCTATGAGCACGATAAGGGAACTGAGAAACTCACTCCTGAATCCGCTAGAGAACTACTGCAATGCTTCTGGGTGAAGTTCAACAATCAACCTGCACCGCCTAAAGTGGACATCACTGAGGAACAAAGCGGCACATACCAAGACTTTGCTCTGATTAATACGGGCGGTCTGACTCAGGATGCCAGTGACGGCGTCAATGAGCTCTCCTATCTCATTCTAGATGTATGCAAAGAAATGAAGCTCATTATGCCAAGCGTATGTACTCAATTGAGTTCCAAGAACCCTGACATTTTCCTGAAGAAAGCAGTGGAGGTTGTCAATGAGGGTTTTGGCCAGCCATCAATGTTCAACACCGATGTAATCATCGAGGAGTTTCTCAGAGCTGGGAAGTCCATGGAAGATGCGTTGGCGGGTGGTCCAAGTGGCTGTGTCACTATCAGCGCCTTTGGCAAGGAAAGCTGTATCCTGACTGGATATTGCAACTGGCCAAAAATCCTTGAAATCACGCTGAATAACGGTATGGACCCTCGAATTGGGAAACAAATAGGTCTCAGAACAGGAAATCCAAAGGAGTTCAAGTCCTTCAGTGAACTATTCTCCGCTTACAAGAAACAGCTCAAATACTTCATAGACATTAAAATCAACGGGAACAACATTATCGAGAGATTGTATTCCGAATACATGCCTGCACCTTTCATGTCTCTACTCTTCGATGACTGCATCAAGAAAGCTAAGGACTATCACAGTGGTGGCCCTAGATACAACACGACCTACATCCAAGGCGTGGGGATGGGCACAGTCACGGACTCGCTTACCGCAATCAAGTACAATGTCTACGACAAGGCGAACATCACCATGAGTGATCTTCTCGCAGGTTTGAATCGCGACTACGAGGACCATGAGATAATGCAGAATATCTTACTGCACAAGACTCCGAAATACGGGAATGATGAGGACTACGCAGACATCATTGCAGAAGAGGTCTTTGAAACCTATTTCGAAGCAATAGATGGTCGGCCAAACACAAAAGGTGGCGAATATCGTGTCAACCTTCTCCCAACAACCGTGCACATCTACTTCGGTCAAGTAACGGGAGCTACTCCTGACGGTCGAAATGCAGGTGCGCCTCTCTCAGATGGCATATCGCCAAGTCATGGTTCAGACAAGAACGGTCTCACTGCAGTCATTAAGTCGGTCGCAAGAATAGATCATTCAAGAACAGGTGGGACACTGCTGAACCAGAAGATTATGCCGCATCTCCTCTCCAACGAAGAAGGACGGGAAAAACTGGCAAGTCTTGTTCGTTCCTACTTCAAGCTGGGCGGCCACCACATCCAGTTCAATGTTGTGAGTGCAGAAACGCTTCGTGATGCCCAATTGAGCCCCCAAAGTCATAGTGACCTCATTGTTCGCGTGGCTGGTTATAGCGACTATTTCGTCAACATCGGCAAGGACCTGCAAGATGAAATCATTTCACGAACGGAGCATCATGGATTCTGATATGAATTCTCTCAGTATACTGCTTCTTGCGCGGTTTGGTCGATGGGTAAGTTTTAAAAACAGACTCTTGTTTTGCGCGCGTTGTAGTACGAAAAGCACAGCCTACAGATTACCACACTCTTTGTATTTTTGAAGGCTGAGCTGCAAAACTACAGGTGATTACATATGGCTCACAGAAAGAAGCATGCGCCAAGAAGAGGAAGCCTCGCTTTTCTTCCTCGAGGTAGAGCCCCTAAGTTTGTGCCCAGAATCAAGAATTGGCCATCGTGGGAAGGCAAAGAACCACGATTGCTGGGTTTTGCAGGTTACAAGGCTGGGATGACTCATGCAGTTTACACCATAGAACATCCCGATAGTCCTTACTTAGGCCAAGAGAAGATAATGCCAGTCACGGTGATTGATACTCCACCGGTAAGGCCTTTCTCAATACGCGGCTATTCTACTACCCCCTACGGTCTGAAACTGGACATGGAGGTAATGGCAGACAATCTCTCCGAAGATCTTCGAAAGGCAATGCCTTTGCCGAAGAAGTACAAGCACAAAGCCAAGATGAAGGAGTTCAAGGCCAAGCTCGATTCATTTTCTGAGATTCGCATGCTGGTTCATACCCAACCTAGACTTGCAGGAATTGCCAAGAAGAAACCCGATATTATGGAATACAAGGTGGGCGCATCATCTGTGCAGGATGCTTTTGAGTACGCAAAGGGCATACTTGGCGCGGACGTACGTGTCGCTGACATTCTGAGCGAGGGCACCTTGATTGATTCTATTGCCGTGACAAAGGGTCATGGATTCCAAGGTCCCGTGCGGCGTTGGGGTGTCAGAATACTCCAGCATAAGTCGCGAAAGACTAAGCGTGGTGTGGGATGCATCGGTCCATGGACGCCCTCCAATATTCGGTACAGTGTTCCACGACCCGGACAAACAGGTTTTCACTCGCGCACCAGCTTCAACAATGAAGTTCTCAGAATCGGTGAACGAGGGGAAGAAATCACACCTTCTGGCGGTTTCGTGAACTACGGAGTAGTGCGTGGCGACTACGTCATACTATGGGGCTCTGTGCCTGGCACGGTGAAGAGACCGATCCGGCTCAGATTCGCCATTCGTCCCAAGCCATCACACAAGGGAATGGTAACGCAGGTCAGCTACATCAGCACTGCGTCGAAACAATAGCGGGAGGATGACAAGTCATGGCAAGCGCAAAAATATACTCATTGAAGGGAAAAGGCGGAGAGAAAGTGAAGCTCCCGTCACAGTTTGATACACCTTACCGGCCTGATATCATCAAGAGGGCCGTGCTCGCTGTTCAATCGCGCAGAAGGCAGCCACACGGTGTCGATGAGCTGGCTGGGAAGAAGAACACATCTCAGAGCTGGCAGACCGGACATGGCAAATCAAGAATGCCTAGAATAAAAGGTAGCGGCACAGGTGCAGCTAATAAGGCCGCATTCGCGCCAGGAACTGTTGGTGGACGTGTGGCTCATCCTCCTGAGGCTAGAAAGGTTCTCATTGAAAGAATAAATGTGAAGGAGAACAGACTCGCGATAAGGTCAGCAATTGCTGCCACCGCAGTTCGCAAGACTGTTAGTGCTCGAGGTCATAAGGTTGATTCCGTGCCAGAGTTTCCATTGATTGTCAGCGACAAGCTCGAGTCATTGGGAACCACAAAGGAAGTTCGGTCAATCGCTTCTGCTCTTGGATTGGGCGAAGATCTCACTCGTGCAGTAAATGGCCGGGGCATCCGAGCCGGAAAAGGCAAGATGCGGGGCCGCAAGATGAAGACGCCAAAATCCCTCCTCATTGTTGTCGGTCGTGACTCAGGGATTGGTTTGGCAGCACGCAACCTCCCTGGTGTGGACGTTGTTGAGGTACATGGGCTGAATGCCGACCTTCTGGCTCCAGGAACTCATCCGGGCCGCCTTGTACTCTGGACCAAATCAGCAATCGATCGTTTAGGCACAGAGGAGCTTTTCTTGTGAGGTGATATGAGATGAGAGATCCAAACCAAGTAATTATTCGACCAGTAGTGACTGAGGCATCTCTTGAGGCAGTCGACTCACACAACAAGCTCGTATTCCTAGTAGACCGCAAGGCTAACAAGAATACGATAAAGTGGGCTGTGGAATCGCTCTACGATGTCATTGTAGAGAAGGTCAACACACTGATTATGATTGATGGAACAAAGAAAGCATTCGTGCGACTGGCACCGGAGTACAGTGCCGCTGATGTTGCAACCCAATTGGGGATATTCTAAGGAGGCCATAAAATGGGTAGAAGAATTCTTGTTCAGCGCAAGGGCAGAGGTACAACTCAGTGGCGATCCCCACAACATCTGAAAATTGCACCTGCAAGACACCCAAAGTGGGCTCCTGAGAAGACCTACGTGGGTCAGGTCGTGGATTTGCTCCACGAGTCGGGTAGAGGTGCGCCTCTCGCAAAAATCAGGTACGAAGGTGAATCTAAACTTCATTACATAATGGCCCCAGAAGGCGTTCAAGTAGGTCAGATAATCGAGTGCGGAGAGAATGCAGCTCTTGCCAATGGCAATACGCTAATGCTGGAATACATTCCAGAAGGCACTCCGATTTACAATATTGAGGGCAGTCCGGGCGATGGTGGCAAGTACGTACGTTCATCAGGTCTGGCTGCATCCATAGTTTCCATCGACAAGACAAAAGCAATGGTACGTCTGCCAAGCGGCCGTCAGAAGATCTTCAGTCCGCGGTGCAGGGCAACGATTGGAATTGTTTCAGGGGGTGGTCGCCCAGAGAAACCATTCCTAAAGGCTGGTGCGGTCTTTCATCATGTCCGTGGAAAGGCCCGGAAATGGCCGGTGGTCCGAGGCGCAGCAATGAACGCTTGCTCTCACCCGCATGGTGGTGGCTCTCATCAATCCCCTGGAAGACCAACCACTGTGAGTAGACATGCACCTCCTGGTCGGAAGGTCGGGAATATAGCTGCTAGAAGAACAGGCAGAAAGAAGTAGAACTGAAGGCCTCTCTTCTCTTCCTCTCGCCTATGCTGTTGAACTAGTATTAGGCCATCCACGATGCAGCCCTCGTAATATCCACATTCATATCTCGCGAATATCTCCTCAATCTAGAGGCCCTTCTATGCGTCTGATTGCAGTGCACCTTCCTGAACGATATGTATCGGATCTTCAGGCTCTGATAGATAAGAATCTCTATCCCAATCGCTCCGAGGTCATCCGTATCGCGATACGTGATTTACTGAAACGCGAACTCTGGGAGCACGGTACGATTGGTCGAAAAGAAACAAGTGAGGCTATTGGACAGTGAAATCGTGGATTGAGTCTGCGCGGGATCACAGTCGCGGAGAGAGGTCATCATCAACGGCTCGTGATATGGGACAGGCTCGGATTGTAGTTGTTGGGTGCGGCGGTGCTGGCAATAACACAATCAAGCGCTTGATGACTATTGGGATTCAGGGCGCGGAATGCGTAGCCATCAATACCGATAAACAACACCTTGCAGTCACAACTGCTCACAGGAAACTCCTGATTGGAGAGCGAATCACCCGTGGTCTTGGTGCAGGTGGTTATCCTCATGTTGGCCAAGCAGCAGCGGAAGAATCGGCACATCAAATCACAGAGCTTCTTCGTGATGCGGACCTAGTTTTCATAGCTGCAGGTCTCGGTGGTGGCACAGGCACTGGAAGTGCGCCTGTTGTCGCAGAGATTGCCAAGAACAACGACGCAATAGTCGTTGGTGTAGTCACCATGCCCTTCAAGCTGGAGCGGACCCGAATTGACAAGGCAAATGCGGGACTAGCCAGACTACAAGAGAACGCTGATACAGTAGTCGTTATCGATAATCAGAAGTTGATGGAACTTGTCCCTGATCTTCCGCTTGAGGAAGCATTCGGAGTTGCTGATGAGGTCTTGGCCGGGATGGTCAAGGGCATAACTGAAACAATTACAATGCCAAGCCTGATCAATCTTGATTATGCAGATGTTCGAACAATTATCTGCAATGGGGGCGTGGCATTAGTTGGCCTTGGTGAGGCATCAGGCGAGAATAGGGCCGAGTCTGCAATAAGAAATGCATTGACTAGCCCACTGCTTGAAGTCCAATGGAACGGAGCTACAGGCGCTCTGATTCACATAACTGGCGGCCCAGACATGTCTCTTGCTGAGGCTAACAATGTAGGCGAGCTAGTTTCTGAGAAGATGAGTGCAAATGCAAATGTCATCTGGGGCGCTAGGGTAGATCCCCGGCTGAGCGGAGTACTTCGCGTTATGCTCATACTCACCGGAGTCAAGAGTCCACAACTGTTGCCACGTTCGAAAGAGGAGTCTGGAATAGCCACGGCCACCAGGCGTCTAGCAGAGTTTGGGGTCATTTCAGCAAACGACACCATTCCCGACCCGCGCGGGGTCCATGCAAAAGTTCATGATGCTGGCAAAGCACCATCGCTTTCACGCCGGCCTTCCTGGGAGGAACGCCTTAAGCCCCTTGAGAAACGACTTGCAGGACGCGCACGCAAGGACAAAGTCGAACTACCAAAGAAGAACGCCGAGGAGCTGGGCCTTCGAAAAATCTTCGAAAGAAAGCATGAACCTGCTAGAGATGTCTGACATCAAGGTTGTAGACCTTATTTGGACTAGACTTGGCTGAAGATTTATCGCATTGGCATTATCTTGTACATATTGAACAATCATGCAAGACCGTGTTCTTCAAGCCAACCATCTGCGATTTCCTTCACTCGCTCGTAGAGAGGCCCTGTTCCATCTACTCCTTCTGAGGTTATCCTGATCTTGTTCATGACTAGCACCGTGCCGGTGTCTGCATAATAACGAACGCCACCGGGCGGAAACTGTTTCTCAAGCTGCCTGGCCAAGCCTTCAAGGCTCACCTCAATTTCAGCAACCGAGAATGACACTATGCTTTTGCCATAGATGAAGATCTTTGGAGTCTGGGATTCATCTCCATGGTCGACTACATCAGATAGGATTATGCTCAGTGAGTTCTGATCGAACCCCTTCAGAGTGCCTGTGTACTTCTTACCATTGCTCAGCACGACATCAACTGTCGCGCCCATGACCGCTGCAATTTCGCGGTTAAACGCTCTTAACGCTGCGACTTCAGACATCTAATATCACCTTACAGGTTTAGACTGATATACTGAAGGCGGCCGGTCACTTGTTTTAAAACTGTCCATAC
>DAOWNS010000338.1 GCA_030642465.1 Candidatus Thorarchaeota archaeon
CAAGGCTTTGGAGAAGTAATAGGCGGTTCTCAACGCGAGGATGATGGCAACATTTTGCTGCAGAATCTTGAGCGAATCGGGGACGATCCTGCCAAATACAAATGGTACATAGACATTCGCAGATATGGCAGTGTGGAACACTCTGGATTTGGAGTGGGCATGGACCGGCTGATTACATGGATGTTGAACTTGGAGCATATCAGAGATTGTGTGCCCTTTCCAAGGACAGTAAGTCGTGTATACCCCTAATGCTCCGGCAACCCGGCGGAGCACTGGTTCTTGTGCGGTTACTCAATCCCTAGTTGTTCACGTTCTTCCTTGTCTTTCATCATCTGTCGTTGATGGACACGAATCATTCGAATCGAGTATAGAAGTCCCGCACCACCTGCTGCAACGCCGATGAGCCAAAGATCACTTGCCCATGGATGGGAGAGGAGTTTCGTACCTATGTACACATTCAACGAAAAGAAGAAGATGGCAAACGTGACTAAAAGGACTGAGAACGACCATGGCATCTCTGTTTGATTCATGAGGCTCACACCACATTCTCCTGAAGAGCGCAATAAAGACATTGTCCAAGGCTGTGTAGAATGAGGTCTGAAGGTATGGGTTTACTGGGTTTCGGAGTTATCATTGGGAAATTCATCGGTATTCAAACGAGTTACCAAGAGACCCTCGGATGTGACTTTCAAGATTACGCGACGACCAATATTCGCCAATCTACGAACGGTTTCGGGAATCACCATGCGCCCTTTAGCATCAATCTCGGTTATGTCCCCGTATAAGGTGTGACGCTGCCCCTCGATAAGGCCATCTCTGATATGAAGAATCCTGTCAGCGTAGGATGATACTCTAGGGTTGTGTGTCACATTGACGATGGTTGTATCGAACTCACGGTTGCTCATCCTCAATGCGTTCATGACCATTTCCGTGGTTTCCGTATCCAGCTCGCCGGTTACTTCGTCAGCTAACAGAAGATCAGGTTTGTTGGCTAGAGCTACACATATCGCGACTCTTTGATTCTCACCGCCGGACATTTGATGGGGCTTGTGATTCATCCTATGCTGCATCTCGAAAGTCGTGAGAAGCATCTTGGCTCTCTCGTCTGCAGCTCCCTTGGGTGCTCCTGCCAACCTCATGGGCAGCTTGACATTTTTCAATGCGTTCAAGCCTGGCACCAAGTTCCCTGTCTGCCAGACAAATCCGACCTTCTGTCTGCGATACATCATGGATCGTTTGTCGTCTAGAAGCGTAAGGCTATGTCCATCGAAGAGTATCTGTCCTGCAGTAGGCTTGTCAAGAGCACCTATCATCTTCAGGAGCGTGGACTTGCCGGACCCGCTTGGTCCTACAATAGACAGGAATTCCCCTCTCTTAACTTCAAAGTCCATACCGCGAAGAGCAATAATTTCTTTCACCCCTCGTTTGTAAACCTTCATCAGATCTCGCACGACAACTTTATTCTCCATCGCGATTTTTTCTAGATCTTCTGTCATGATTCTCACTCCGCATATTGAATTTCTTCTGCGATGTTACGACTAAGATTCCTACGAGCAACTACGTATGTTGTAACCAGCGCAACAAAGAAACTGGCTCCTAGGATTGCTGTTAGCAGAAGCCAGGGAACTCCCAAAATTACTGGTAATCGTAACCAACTGAGTGTCGAAGCCATGCCGATATATGCCAAGGGCATTTTGATCACAAGTGCAGTAAGGGCTAAGCCGATCACTGCGCCGATTCCCGCTCCAATAAGAACTCCAAATGCTGTGTCGGCAAGAACAGCCAATGCAAGATTGCTCGATTGTTCGCCTAATGCTCTCAAAACTGAAAGCGGTTTCCTCATTTTTCTCACCCGTACAACTGCAACTATAGTCATACCGGCTGTGAGGTATATGAGAGTGAAGAGTACGTTCAGTGTGTAGACGCCGTATAGCGACTGTGCTGCCTTGGAATCTAGTGCTTCATCAATATCATCCAGCGGCGTTTTCACGCTGGCAAAGCTATTGGGTGATATCGCGTGCAGATCAGAAATTGCCTTCGTGTAGTTGTAGCCGTCTTGAAGCTTAATGAAGAACTTCGTCACGTGCGTTGTGTTAAGGCAGCTGTGAGCGTAATTCAAGTCGATTACAATGAATGTTCGAGCATTGGGCTCCCCTGGGAGATAGGTTGTGACTCCTTGATCACTGGAAGCCATTACGTCAACGATCGTACAATCAGTTACATTATTCCACGCTGGACC
>DAOWNS010000319.1 GCA_030642465.1 Candidatus Thorarchaeota archaeon
CACCTAGGTGCCTAGCGATATTCTGAACACGCGGTGTCGTAAAGCCAAGCATCACTTCGTTTAGAATGACAATAGGTACGACAAAGGCCATCATTAGTAGTGGAAGCCCTATTGTCCAGAAAAGGCTAGTCATCGCATTTAGCGGTGTAAAGACTCGGCCACCGATTAAATAGGGTTGCACAAAAAAGTGCACTATACTTGAAAGCGGGAGAGCAACTACTGAAAAACCTCCAAGGAAATTACTGAACCATCGACCGACTCCTTCGGTATCTGGGCACCTACGGACTTTGAGTTGGCTTTCCTTAAGATGAAGAACAATCCCAGAATCATTGAGAAGCCAGGTGGGCATGAAGAAGGCCAAAGATAGAGGAAGAGCGATTGCGGCACTTATGATTGTAAAAAGAGGAGTAATGGATAATCCAACCTCCCCTGCGAGACCTGCGGGGGGAATTAGAAAGTAATCACCAAGTAGATAGATTGACATTTGCCCGGTAGAAATGGCGAAGAGGGCAGGCACTGCGGCTCTTCTTAAGATTCGATCAGCACCAAACCTGTCACCCAGTTTCATTACACTCTGGTCATATGCCGAGACTTTGAAGATTTTGTGCAGAACCATGAAAATTGCTGCAGTTGGAAGGGCCAACACAAGGTACTCTAGGAAGATAATAGGGAATACGAGAATCAAAACCGTCCAAACGTCTCCTGCCAATGTTTCGCGTGTGATGGCTGGGACTAAGTCAGCCCCTGGATATACTCTGACGATTGAACCCGCCAGTGTGTTAGCCAGCAAGAA
The DNA here is from genome assembly GCA_030642465.1 of Candidatus Thorarchaeota archaeon. Lineage (GTDB taxonomy): Archaea > Asgardarchaeota > Thorarchaeia > Thorarchaeales > Thorarchaeaceae > WTCK01. The sequence goes on from DAOWNS010000319.1 coordinate 794, forward strand.
AGTCAAACTGATGCCTATTGCCGACAAGATAACCGGGACCACGAACCTGAGCTTTCCATCGTTCATACACATTCCTCGGGTCTATTTCCACAATTGGATTTGTAAGCGTATTGGTGGTTTAATTAGTACCAAGGATGGTCTAAGAAAGGGAGGAATCCCTTCGACTCGTCGTTAGTGCTGGAGAACTTGACACTGCTCAGCTTTCTTACGATTTCCCCAGAGTTTACAGACGCCTGCAGACGCAATATTTTGGATTACTCGCCAGTATAGGATTTGGTGATACTATCCTCTTCCATCTTCGAGGGCTTATGACGAGCTCGCCATTCCTTAACGGGCACCGAGAACTTCTTCTCCACCCTTGGTCTGTGAATCATATTCATCGTGCAGAATGGGATTATTCTGCCATCAGGTACCGCGTAGTTAATGTCACAATGCTGTACACGTTCCAAATCAAGGTTGTATGGATCTTGGAAATGCATCATACCAATCATGATTACACGACTCATGAAATCTGAAATTGTCAAATAATCGTTTGTCTTCAGGAACGCCTTCAACAGCTGGTTGAGTATGTTCTTATCCTTGATATGACGAATACCTACTGCAAGCTTGGCTTTGGCTCTCTTGCTAGCACCTCTCTTTTTGTCCGCATAGAGATTTGAAACGTCTGCAAGAAGATGGATGAACTTGTCAACATCCATCAAGTCAGTAATGGGTCTGTAGCTCCCATCATCAGCGATGTAGATGAAGGTGGACATTCCGCAAGCAAAGTGCGCGCTTAGTTCAACTTGGGGAGAATTCTGCATGAGTCCAAATCCGCGACCCAGAGGCATCATCGAAGGCACTGTGTACCATTCCGAGGCCGGTATCTGACCTCCGGTCTGTTCCTCGATTAACTTGATGACATCGGGTATCGTGATTCGCATCTTTTTGCGCGCATTGTGGTCAATTCGGCCAGTGATGCTTACAGGCTGAAAGTTGACACCGCGAACCACATCTCGGTTCTCCACTGCGAACTCAATGATTTTTCCAACTTGGTCATCATTCACACCACGAATCACCGTCGGGACCAAGACGACAGAGAGATCTCCAACCTTACGAGTATTCTGTATCGCCTGCTTCTTTACAGGCAGGAGGTTACTGCCTCTGGCTGTAATGTACGGATCTGGAGTGACACCGTCAAATTGCATATAGATTGTTGCGAGGCCTGCGTCATGAAGCTCTTGTAGGTACTCCTTGCTCTTGCCTATTCTAATGGCGTTGCTTGCAATCATAACATAGTTGAATCCTAGCTGCTTCGCCCATTTGATGTATTGTGGCAGATGCCTGCTAACTGTTGGCTCTCCACCCGAAAACTGGATGGCCGGAGGATAGACTGGAAGGTTCCTTCGAAGATTTCTCATCATTTCAAGGACTTGCTCCGGCGTGGGTTCATACACAGTGTCTCCTTCTGCAGCCGCTGCGAAACAGATTGGGCATCGCAGATTGCAGCGATTAGTAATATCAATCAGACCAAGAGCTGTATATGACTTGTGAACTGGACACTGACCACAGTCTTCAGGACAGCCCTTCACCGTTTTGGTTCGGGGATTGTCCAGACCTACTGTCTTGTACCACCGTTTCTGGGCCTTTCTCCACATATCTGCGTCGCCCCAGTAAACGTCAATGAATACACCGTGCTTCTCGC
>DAOWNS010000199.1 GCA_030642465.1 Candidatus Thorarchaeota archaeon
AAACACTGCCATCAGATGGCATACCTTATCGTGATTCGGATTACACGCCTGAGGAGTTCATTCGAGCAAGCGCAGTAATCCCTGTTACAGTCATCATCAAAGCCATCAAAAAGAAGTAGATGTTCCTATTCGTGTAGGTGCGTCCTGAAAGGTGTGCAGAAGGCATCCTTTTCTAAGGAGTTTATGCATACCACAGGTGGAGAAAATTCCAAAATGACGAAGATAGTGGATGTTCTTTTAGACAGCTTCAACCACGAAGCCAAGCAAGCCAAGGTCGTCCTTGCTGCAGCTAAGTCAGTAGACATGGACTACACTCCGGGACAAGGAATGAAGCCTCTGAAAGCGTTAGCAAACCACCTCGCACAGATTCCATCTCTTGACCACAGGATGTATGCTCGGGAGATAGAGACCGTGGAGCAAGCACAGGCTCAAGAGAAGGAGCTCTCGCGAGATGACCTTGCTGGTATGCTTTCCGTTTTCGAAGACGGCATCGCCGCTGTGAACGCCAAGTTCCGTGACATGTCTGATAAGGAGCTTCTTGAGAAGAAACTCAAGCCATTCTACGAAACCCAGTCTGAAAAGAATTGGGCCTATTACATGCCTGAGTTCATTCGTCACATGGCAATGCACAAGATGCAGCTCTGGATGTACTTGAAATTGGCTGGCGTCAAGGTTGACATGATGACTTACTACGGCGTCCCGCCCAAGTAGGGACACGCATTTCTCCTTTGCGGACACATAGTGTCCAGCATCAGAAACTCCGTTTGGGTCAAATGCTGCCTTAATCTTTCGTAACCAATTTTGGTAGTTCATCACATTCGGACCATAGTAATCGTGGACCTCATCGCCTACGATAAAGAAAGGAATGCCAAGTGCTTGTTCTATGTCAGCCTTGTTACATTCATCTTGATAGTAAGCATAACCTTTGCACGATTCCGGTGAAGCTGGATCGTATACTGTTGGAATTTCGGCATGTGCTAGGTGTCCACCTTCATATCCGGTTATCCACATTCCTTCACCACGGTCATCACCAATCACGCCCTTCTCAATGTACTTCTTCTTGATTGGGAGATTAATCTTACAAATTTGAACGCTCATAGCAATAGTATCAAGTCCACCGTGCGTACTCTGGAAACAACTTGTGAAACGGAACGCATGGTTGCCCAGACTGTTTCGAATGCCTTCTGCATAGTGCATAGCCATGGGCGTTACAACTCCCTTCTCAATAAGGTCCTCACCGTCATGTTTGACCATAATCGCTTCGATGAGCTTGGTTCGATAATTGAACTCCCTCTCAGTATGGGCTGTAAGCATTACGACAAAGTAACGCTTTGTGTGCATCAACATTCCTGCAAAGATTGCATCTATTGCACCCGCTTTTGTATTAGTGAACATTGATGCAAGCCCTTCAGCGGATGATGCCATTGCCATCATGCTAACATCATGGTCGTTCACTTCATAGAAAGCGGCTTCGAATTTTTCCCAATCAGGGAAGTTCAGCACGTACATCTTCCAGAATGGCGGTAGGTTCCATTCATGGTCGGGAATCATGCCGGTCATCTTCCATTCCCAATCCTTAGGAAGAGGTAGCGTAAAAAGACGTATTCCGCATTTCGTAAAGACTCCGAGACCACCATATGCACCGTAAGCACCCCTGAAGACGCCTCTAATACTGAAGCCAGGACCATCTCCAGAGAACCATTCTCCTACATGATCGAAGGAGCCTACGTGCAATACTTCTCCTGTCGGTAATATCCACTCTGCTCCCAAGAGATTTCGACCACTGTATCCTGTATGGGATGATGTGAAACTAGGACCCACAAATGAGGTATGACTTGCAAGGGGGGAAGTCTGTGGCCCTCCACCTTGTGCATTATGTATCAGACCGTATTTGATGAGCTCAGCTTGCAGTTGAGCATTTGTTACATATGGTTCTATGACTGCATACATATTATCCGGGTCAATCTTTAGAATGCGATTCATCCTTCTGAGATCGATTTGAATCGCTCGCTGAGTGGTTACGCCAGCCCATGCGCCCTGACCTGTGCTAAGTGCCTTGTATTTCACATCGTGTACATTGCAGAGCTTGACTATTGCTTGTACTTCTTCTGTTGAACCGGGAAGAACAACGGCATCTGGCCTTTGCCCAAACCGTGAAGGTTCCTTACCCTTCAAAGTGTTCTCTACTTCATTACACCATTGCCAAGCGTAGCCATCAAGAATAGCGGGTTCCTTGCTGATGTTATCTAAGCCAACAATCTGTTTCAAAGCATCGTAGACCGTATCTTCCAACATCTATTCACTCCCTCCTATGCTCTTCAGAACGAGCTCCGTCAGGTCATAGAACTCCATTGGGTCATCAAGTTCTTTCAACTTGTCCTTGAAATTAGTACTACAGAATGGGCAGGTTGAAACCAGTGCGGTTGCACCAGTTGACTCTGCTTCTTCAATCCGTTTTCCAGAAGTCGATAGTGCAAAATCAGGATATTGCGACTTAACACCAGCCCCGGCTCCACAGCAGTACGCATATTCGCGAATTCGCTCCATCTCCACCAATTCAATGCCTGGAATTAGTTTCAAGACGTTGCGCGGTGCGTCGTAGACTCCATTTGCACCCCGTCTAATGGGCTTGGGTGGATCATGCATGTAAACTAAGGTTATTACTTCTACAAGTTCTCCTTCCCAAGGTTCATACGGTTCAGCCATTCTACCGAGGTGACATGGGTCGTGATATGTAACCTTCAGCGGAACTTCATTAGTAAGCTTCAATCGGCCTTCGCTGATGAGTGATTCCATCAATTGCGAAGTATGAATCACTTCAAAGTCAGTTTCTACAAAGCGGGGATATTCTACTTTGAGCATATTGTAGCAACCAGCACAGCTTGTGATTATCCGCTTGATGCCTTGCGCTTTGAACCTCTCAACGTTATCCTGCATTATCTTCAAGGCTCTTTTCTTGTCCCCAACCCTGTAAACCGGACTACCGCAACAGTACTCATCAGGACCAAGCATCTTGAATCCCTCTTTAGCAGCGTTCAAAATACGCACTGTTGCTTTGGCGATTTCCTCCCGTCTGTATGATGCAGTGCATCCTGCGAAGAAAATCGTATCAGATCTTTCATCCAACTCTATGTCATCAGTGAGCCAAGAAGTTCTCTTGTCAGTTGGTTCACCATATGGGTTGTGTACCGAGTCAACCTGTTCAATGAACTTCTTATGATTGGACATGGGGCCAACTCCTGCTTCTACAGCAGCCACTCTAAGTTCATGGATGATCTCGTTTGGTTCTAGTTCAAAGAAGAACTTGCACACTACCTCACATGCGCCACAATTCGTACATCTGTAAAGGACATCGAGCATTTCCTCAGTGAACTCGATACGTCCCTTGTGAAGGGCGTTAGCCATTATCACTTTCCCACCGCCGGAATAGGCATGGAAGTTGTACCTATCAATTGAGGGACAGATGGAAGAGAATTCCTTGCTTTTCACCATAATACCGGGAAGAAACTTACACTTCGAACAACGAACGCAGCTGTCCATCATTTTTTCCAGTTCACTGAGAGTCATTTAGACACCTCCGTGAAGCAAAGACTTCCGGGATTCAGCACATTATTCGGGTCGAAGATATCCTTAACCTTCCGCATAGTGGAAATAATCTCAGGAGAAGTGTGTTCATACACGCTCTCGGTAAACGGCCCGTATGGTCTACTGAAGTAAGCACCGCTTTTCAGTAGTGCCTCACTGCCTTTCAAGTTCAATACTCTTGCCCGTTCTATGTCCGAGCTGCTGTCATTATTGTAGTAAATATCAAATGCGCAATGAGCGTTGGAACCATGCACAGTTGGTTGTATATAGACTCCAATCTCATCAGAGGGGTAATCGGTTTCTTCTGCAACCTTTGTGAATGTTGAGTAGAAATTTGGAGTTTTGTCGAGGGTGGTAAGGAAGAAGATTTCTTGACAGCGATTCTTGAATTCAGCTTCCAATAGGATTCCTCACTGGGACAAGACAATAACTTCTGAACATCGTCTGAACTCACATCTCCGACCTTATCGTCCAAACTCACTCCAGTTTCATTTGCAATATCATTCAATTCAGCAATTCTATACTCAAGCTCATCGGATGCGAGAATTCCATGTCCGGATATACTCATCACAAGA
>DAOWNS010000133.1 GCA_030642465.1 Candidatus Thorarchaeota archaeon
ACGAGCTGTGAAATACGCTGAAATGAATACAAGGGGGGTGCCGATTACGAACATTAACCAGTGAATTTGAAGAATCGGGAATATTGGAAAAATCCAGAATATCAAGATACCAACGATTGCATAGAAAGTTAGAGAAACGAATGTCACCCAAATAGGCAGCTGTCCTCTGCTGTCCTGTAAGTATGCTCTGGGATTGGTAGCCATCGCTCGCATTTCTTCTCGCATTGCTTCAATTGAGAAGAGAACCCCGTCTACTCGCTTACGCCTTGTTACTTCTGAGGCAATGTGCGGGGGTTCGATTGCAATTCCTTCGCTTTCCTCCTCAGGGCCAATCGAGGGCGCATCCACAGTTTCCTCGAACTCTTCTGGTTTTGTTTCCTTTTTCCTACTTGCGCGAACATCACTGGCCATGATTGATACAAACACGCCTATCGAAAGATAGAGAATCTCAGCTCGCTTCAGATGTTGCTCATACGTGATAGGCAGAGCCCCTTCGAGAAAGATCCAAATTAGTATAGAAGCTATGCTGCCTACAAATATCACTATAGCTCGTTTCCAGCCAACGAAGAACCCTATGCTAGCAAGTAGTGGTGAGTTTGTGATTCCTATCCACTCTGGGATGGCTCCAGCGGCAGGAATGATGGATTTGAACATGTTTGGAACCGCCATAAGGGAGCCCGGATTCGAGCCTTCAGCAATCTTTGTTGCTCCAACCCAGGCCGCTGAAGCTCCAACTCCAATAAGCACAGTACGTTTGGCAGTCTTATCCAATCCCATTGAGATGATTGTTTCAGCCTGAGGGCGCACCTGTGGCCATGGCTCGTCTTCAAAGCGTTCCTTGATAGGTACCAAGAGAAGCAAACCGAAAATCACACTTAATCCCGTTATAGCCACGATGAACGGGTACGTGATGAGAGCTGGTGCGACTTCAGGGGCGAATATTGCAATGGCTGGGATATTGAAGAGAATGCTTACGCTAATCAAGGCCGATGAGTTTGAGATGGCCACAACAATTGTATTCTCTTCCTTCGTGTACTTACCCCGCGCGCTGAGAGCAATCGCACCAAGCATCTCGGCACCAACAATATAGACAACTCCTACTTTGAGTGCTAGGTAGATACCCAAGAATGTGTAAATTAGACCAATAACAAGCCCTGTAATGATTGCGCGTTTGGTCAAGGGGAACTTGGGTTCAGTCATGACGGCAACGTAGAGCATAATCCCCCCAATCGCCATGATGGCAACCTCTGATAGGAAACCCAGCATGACTGCGGCCATGGTGTAAGTTATTATGATTATCGTCAAAAAAGCAAGGTCCAGCTTTGTGGGTGGTTTTCGGGTCAATGAAGCAACAATCAGTACGATCTCTATGTAAATCGCAAGCCACACAAATGGATCGTTGTATCTCCCCATAGACATCGCGAAAAGTCCGTAGACAAGCCCCGCAAGGAACATCCCGGCCATTAGAGTTCTGGTTGACCTTGTTGGCATGTTCTACAGATTTCCTCCAGTTCGAAAACCATTGTTCGTTTTTGTAGGTTGGGTTAGTTGTCAATCACGGACTTGAAGAGTAGACCTTCAAAACGACATCGTTATTTATTGTTTTTGTCGGCCTGCAACATGCCAAGAACTCGGTCGGCCATTACTCCTCGTATCAGCAGCGTTTTAGCGCGTGATTTAGAGCCGCTGACCAAGATGACATCCGCAGTGGATAGTTTCAACAGCTTTGCGACCCGTTTCAAGAGCTCTGTGTTGGCCTTTCCCTCTCTTGCTGGAGCTCTAAGGTTCAGATTGACGGACTCCACGCCAATCTCCGTAATGAAGGTTCGAGTTCTAGATCTTGGTTTTACAACCACTCTCAATAAGACGCCGTCTGCGGTATCTTCAACGACCATCTTGGGCATGTGAGTTGGGCACATCGTACGCAATAAGAGTCTGTTCCATGAGCCTGGCTGAAGGCTATCAAGAATTTCCTTATATGGGAAATCGCATCCTGAATTTCTTGAAGACCGTTTGATTGAGTTCAACGGGGTGAACATCATGGGCGATCCTGTAATGGATGCATACACAAAGGCGTACAACGATTCCGGGAAGGCAATTCAAGCATTTGGAGTGGTCACCGGTGGCGGACAAGTATTGTGGCAGAGCGACAACTGGGACCTCAGTGCAGATGCCAAGGGTTTGGTTTCAGCAGTTACAAGTAGGGCTGCCAGCGTGATACAGAACCAAGTGAAGTACAGCACATTGAGAACGAGCCCAGAAAGTCTTGTGGCCAGGAATACCGGTGGTAATGGAACTCTAGTGTTGGCTAAGATTGAGGGTGACAAATGGGTAGTTGCTTGGGCTACCAAAGACGCCGCACCCGATGGAATCTACGTTGATGTAGATCGGGCTGCCAAGGCTCTTAAGGGCAAGGTCTGATTAGTTTCAGCTTGAACGCAGGGGCCAGGGGACACCTCTATGGACTCTCCTTCCCCACGGTCTGAAGGTGCACTGTGAATCAGTTTCGGTGGTAGTGTCATGGGGTCGATTATTGAGGATGAATGGGCAAAGCTCTACTCCAGTAATGGCCGGATGCAGCGATTCGCCGTTTGCAGGGAAGCGATGATAGTCTGGCAAACTGGTAACTGGAATCTCGTGAACGATATTTCAGACCTAGCACAGGCTCCCACGAATGCGGCTGATAAAGTGAATGTTGATGGGGTCACTTATCACAGGATAAGCTCCTCTTCTGATTCTTATGTGGCAACAGCTGAAAACAATCAAGGTCATTTCCTGATGGCTTCTGTCGATCGGACTGCTTGGCTGCTGGGTTGGGCCACACCTGAATCCATCCCCGAGTTGGCTGTTATCGACCTAGCAAGATCTGCGATCCGCCTCAAGGGATTAATCTGAACTCATCTCACAAGCAGATTTCGTTTGAACTAATGCATTCATGTCGTTCGCCGGCTTTTCTTGATAAGCAGCTTCACATATCACGGATTCTCTATGTTGCACAAAGAATAAGAGGGTTTCCACATTTCTATACGCTTGGCTTCCTATTCGAGGGAACTAATCAATGACGGTTGCAGCATTCATTCTGATCAAAATGCTCGGCGGTAACAATAGGGGCATTCTTGAAAAGCTCAAGGCCATGCCAGAAGTCGTGGAGGCTTACATCCTGTTCGGCGCCTGGGACTTGATAATTCATGCTGAATTTGCAGACAATGAAGCGATGAGTAACTTCGTTGTGGACAAGATAAAAACAGTTGAAGGCGTGGGTGAAACGCAGACTAACATCTGCGCATCAAAATAGGTCCAGTTGATCGGTAGTCAAAGGAACCTCACAGCAACCCAATGGCGCTGCGCTTTGGTCCGCTGCATGCTACTGTACCTCTGAGGAGTCACTAGGTGTCCGAGAATAGTATCTCCTGCATCCTTCGCTGAATCCGCACATACTCTTCCGAGCCCATCGAGTAGATGTTCAACATCAATTCAAAAAGTTCCAATACCTCCGAGTCAGCTACATCACCTCGAATCATCTTGGCAATTTTTACGCGATGCTCCATCTGCAATTGAATGCTCTTTATCCACAACTCTTCAAGCTCATCGCCTTTCTCCGGGGATACATTGAGATCAAATATGCTTGAAATCTTCTCTCGCCCCGCAGAAACCTTGTGCTTGATGTGTTCCTCGTCAGCCGATGGATCCGCTCCAAGTAGCATGAATCCCTTGGCCGTACGACGGTAGTAGTCTGTGGTTCGCTTTCCTGTTGTGACTGTGCCGTATTTGATGACATAACCGCTATCAATCAGTTTGGGTAAGTGATGATACAGTTGATTCTTCGTAATGACTTCACAGCAGTCTGATTGGGTTGAGGCCTTAACAATCTCAACAACTGACATGATGTTACGTTTCACCATTTTTTGTCGTATGATTCTCTCATTGGTTTCATCATTGAAATCCTCAGTTGTCTGAATATCATCAATGCCCTCCCTCAGCACCGAAACGATCTGAAACCTTACAGGTTCCGCAAGTTCATCGCATCTCTGCTTGTCATAGACAAACTCGACCTCTTTCTGAGGCTTCTTTCCCTCCTTTGTGAGAACGATGTCCTTCAGAGTGTCAGTTTTTTCTTCGAAGACTGTATTGATGTTGCCCAAGTTGACTGCCTCGCTTTCTACTGCATTTCCAAGTTGAACATCATGGTTTGCGTTATTTAAGTTTCTGGTACAAACCATTTGTTCGACACGCATTTCATATAGAATAGATTGGTACACAAACCTTATATGGGTTTATACCTCTACCATTGATAGCGGAATGGTTTGCTTTACACACCTTCTAGCTAACGGTGAAACACAATGGCACTGTCAAGAAATACACGGAATGCATCTGAAACTCAGAACGTAACGGCTGCCAAGGTCCTGTCGACCGGAGCGCTGTACTACGCATACATCTATCGGAGGTAATAGAACTGGCACTCGCAAAAACGATTGAAAACGAAAGGAAAGGTTTCCCGAAGAAGACTGTTTCAACGAGAGCAGTCGCACGCGCATATCTCTACAACCGATAGAGGGAATTGGAATGGTCCTCGATAACAATCCCGTTCAGTTCTGAAGACAAGGGCGACAGTCCTCGCCGCACTCAAACTCATTCTATGATCACACGTGAGGAAGCTTTCACGTGGGAAGCCACACGAGAGCTTCACTCTGATTCTTTGCAGTCATCTTGGCATTAAGATGAACTCAATCTCATGAAGCAAATCTGCAATTGCCTGACCCATATCCGTCAGCGCCAGATATGGATTTCCTCCTTCTCCACGGAGTTGCAGCACTAATCCCGATTCTGTCAGCTCTCGCTTAATCTCCTCGAAGTCCAACTCCGACTCATGAATGGCCTCCAATGCCTCTCTCATTTCCTCTTCAAACCTGTCGCCCCACTTCAGCTGTAACAAGAGCTCCTTCACTCTAGGCTGGGAAATGTACTGTATATTCATTGATGCATCGCTAGAGCGTGCGACATGCAAGATATGAATCGTGCGCTATTGTGTCCAACAGTCCTTTATAGCGGCTTTCCATATCCCAATTTTACGATTCGCACATCGAAAGGGAGTGAATGGTTTGACATCTACTAACGGTACAGACGATGCATCTGCCTCGGAGATTGGAGCTCCGACAAAGATGCGGTGGCTACACGTTTTCGCGATTGGCCTTGGCTTTTTTACAACGGGTGTCAGTTGGAGCGTCTACAACAGCTATCTACCAGCCGCATTTCTACCAGATTTTATCGTTGGTGATTTGCAGAATACAATCATTGGTGCAATCATGGTTTTGGATAATCTTCTTGCTCTGTTCCTTCAGCCCTATATTGGAGCGAGGTCGGACAGGACGCGAACTAAATGGGGCCGACGAATGCCATACATAATGATAGGCGCACCGATTGCTGCAGTCTTCTTTGCGCTGGCAGCCTATGGCTGGGCGGTCTTTGGGTTCTGGTTCATGCTGCCTATGTTAACAATTTTCAATATCGCCATGGC
>DAOWNS010000284.1 GCA_030642465.1 Candidatus Thorarchaeota archaeon
AACCATATCAATGAAATAGCATGCCGGGGCGGACGTACGATAATCGTTGGCGAGAGGGAAGAAAAGCTTACTCCCTACGTGGCAAGAAGCGTTGATTACTTAGAGGTGCCCAAAGCCGACCTCCTGCTGAATCCAATTCTTGACGTAATTCCATTACAGCTCTTGAGCTACTTCCTCTCAGTTGACAAGGGGATCAATCCAGACCTTCCAAGAAATTTGTCTAAGACCCTTACAGTCGACTGATGAATCTACTTGGCTTACTCATTCCCGCCGCCAGTTTCACCAATTCGAATCGCTCTCATCGCAGGTGATGTCACGTTTCCCGCATCGAAGCCATTTCGGATATTCTTCACTTCATCATGATCAACTTCGAACACGCCGAGTAGTTCATTCCTGTCGGCCAATGCCCACTGACCGTAGATGTGAAGTCCAGTTTTGGTTTCACATTCCAACAGGCCCATATTTCCAGATCTCGACCACCAGCTCAGACAGCTGATTGCATGTCCAAGCTCTGTCATGTGCTCTTTCCAAAGCTCATTGAGGCGTGTTGGACCATGACGATTTCTGAAGGTGACTAGGAATACGCCTTCCTTTCCCTTAATCTTGTTCCTGATTGTGCTCAATTCAGTTTCCGAGAATAGCGACATCTGCTTCAATCTTACAGAAATAAGCAGCCCTGTTAAAAGAGCCTCGCTATGGATAAAAGGAGGACATAGTCTTTACCATACTGGTTAGTATCTTTGACAGTTCAGCGCCTTTCAAGAATCGGTCTCTTCACATCGGATCCCTCGTCAAAGAGAGAGCGTGGTCTGCAAAACGCTCTGGTTCGCAACGGGGTTCAAGTAACTCAAGTCATACCTTGGAAGGTGGCTCGGGTGGCGGCCACAAACAAGCATCAAATCCTCCTAGATGAGAATGATCTTACTAAACTTGAGCGTCTCATCGTACTAGATCTAGGAGCCAATGATATTGGGGCGTTTTTCAGCCGTGTTGGTCTTTTGTTTGCATTGGTGGAGTTGGGCGTTGAAGTTGTGAATTCGGTGTCATCCATCCTCGTTATGCGGAACAAGGCTGAAACAATGAGAAAACTGGTTTCAGCAGGTCTGCCTGTGCCTCGAACACTAATCACTGAATCCATTGAGGGCGCGGCTCAATTCGTAAGGAACAATTTCCCGTGTATCCTAAAGCCTATCACTGGGTTCGGCGGAATGGGTGTGCAACTCATTGACAAGAAATTCGACTTGGAGAACATCTACGACTATCTAAAGTTCCACAGTCAGTTATTTGGCAAGGGTGCCTTTCTACTCCAAGAGTATATCCGTAGCCCTGGGTATGACATCCGTGCACTCGTTCTGAACAATGAGATGATTGCTAGCATGCAGAGAGTACCCAACAAGGGCATCGTGAGCAATATCCATTCTGGAGGCATCGCTCGGCCTAATGATGTGAACGTTAGTAGCCTTGCTGTGAAGGCGGCAAAATCTGTGCGAGGAATGCTTGTAGGTGTCGACATTATCCCGGATAAGGCGGGCAACCTATGGGTCCTTGAAGTAAACGCAACGCCTGGATGGGCTGGATTGCAATCTGTGACTGACTTTGATATCACTGAAAGAATCGCAGATGTTCTATCCAAAGCTTGATTGCGCGATTCCTTGGGTCTGGGCTTGATTCGACTCGCGTCTGATGCTAAGATTTTTAAGAGTTCATAAGTCGCAGGAATTCATTCTTGGGATGAAATAGTTTCCGAGAGAGAACGGAATCCGTCCTGCTTTGCAGGGCTAGTAAAACCAGTTCTGAGGTTTGATGATTTGACAGAAGCGGCAGACAGTGCCCCAGAAAATATTGAGTTCCTTCGAGCAAGGTTCGGCGAGCTAAGAGTACAAGCACGTGAAGACCTAGAGGTTCTTCGAAGTAACCGTGACAAGATGCGCGAATACAAGATAAATCGCGACGAGCACAATAAGGAAGTTCGTCGTCTTATCGAGTCCGTAAAAGCAGAGCGGGAAGAGCGTGACCGCATCAACATGGACATCGGCGAAGCCAAGCATAAGCGGACAGCTATACATGCCCAGATCAAGAGCGTGTATGAGGAGATTCGCGAGCTTCGCGACCAAGTCGTCGGAAGTCCTTCCAATGATCAGCGTAATATGATGCGGCGCGTCAATGAGCTTGAATGGCGTCAACAGACGGAGCAACTCTCAATTGAAGATGAGCGGTTTCTGGTTGAGGAAATCACCGTTCTTGAGAAGCAGCTGGTCAAGATTGGGCTTGAGAAGGAGAAACAAGACAAGATTCATGAGTTGCGCAGAATGGCTCGACGATTAAAGGATGAAGCTTCAGATGCGCATCAGATTGTTATCGAGCTTTCAGAAAAATCACAGATTCACCATCAAGCGGTTGTTCGGATACGGCCAGAGCTTGAGGAATACAAAAAAGCCGCAGATACTGCACACAAAAACTTCGTCGAGTGGCTCAAGAAAGTAAAGGATGGCGAAGACAAGCTCAAGAGTGTTCGCACGGAGATCGATGAGATATACGGCAAGCTCAGGAAGCTCGATGTCGGCGGCAGGGAGGCAGCAAAATCTGCCAAGAGAGCTCACCAGAGGGAACAGGAAGAGGAGCGTGTCGTAGCTGCTGTTGAGAAACTTCAGGCAGGCAAGCGGTTAACTTTCGATGAATTCATACTGGCACAGCGCGTTTCCACGAACGATGGCAGGGGTCGCAAAAGGAAACCTAGAAGCCGGGCCAAAAAGGAATCATCCGTTGAAAAGGCACAGGCTGAAGACGCGAAATCTATTGAAGAACCTGACAAAACCAAAAAACAGACAGAAACTAAGCGTCGTGCCAAGAAGAAGGCACCGGCTGAGGAAGCACCAATTGAAGACGCGAAATCTATTGAAGAACCTAACAAAACCAAAAAGCAGAC
>DAOWNS010000255.1 GCA_030642465.1 Candidatus Thorarchaeota archaeon
GGCCGCGAAAGGGCAGGGTCTAGAAGAAACTGCGGAACTAGTGAGCAAGATGCTTCAGGACGTAGGCCTCAAAACCCAGATTCACGAAACATCCGGAGCACCAGTTGTCACGGCGATTCTTGACGTTGGGGCGATGAGGACACTCATGTTTTATGATCATTACGACGTGCAACCAGCAGAGCCACTCGATCTCTGGGATTCAGAACCCTTTGAGCCCGAAATCCGGGACGGCAGACTGTACGGCCGGGGGGTTGCAGACAACAAGGGTGACACGGTTTCAAGAATCTGGCTAATCAAAGCTTTTACTGAAACCAAAACTGACCTGCCAGTCAATATCAAGTTCGTTGTGGAAGGTGAAGAGGAGATTGGGAGCCCGCACCTTCCTGAGTTCACTAAGAAGAACGCTGAATTTCTGAAGGCGGATGGAGGAATTTGGGAGTTCGGCGGCGCTGGAATCGATGGTGTGCAAGAAGCCTGGCTCGGGCTGAAAGGAGTCTTTTTCGTAGAGCTTGAGGTCGAGCGCTTGAACAAGGATGTTCACTCAAGCACAGCCTGCATCTTTCCATCGGCTGCATATCGTCTAGTCTGGGCGCTAGCCTCACTTAAGGACGAGAGCAACAAGATACTCATTGACGGTTTTTATGACGCCGCCAAGCCGCTGTCTGCCGTTGAGCTGAAAGCTATTGAGAAGATAGACATGCACGAGCAGATGTGGAAGACTGAATACGGGTTGGACGAGTATCTAATGGACCTGTCCGGTGATGCGTTAAAGGAGGCCTACTACAATGCTCCAACCTGCAATATCTGCGGCTTAACTAGTGGCTATCAGGGCAAAGGCTCGATGACAGTCCTTCCTGCAAAAGCATCGGTCAAGATTGATTTCAGGCTCGTGGAGGACATGGATCCGAATGACATCCATCGAAAACTCAGATTGCATCTTGACAGACACGGTTTCACAGACGTGAAGATTCCCTATTCAGAGGGATATCCCGCGGCTAAAACACCGGTTGACCATCCTTTTGTTAAGATTGTCACAAAAGCCAATCAGAAAGTGTTCGGAGACCTGAAGATACAAGTAACAAGCCCCGGCTCTGGACCTCTCTATCTTTTCAAGGAACATGTTCCAATGGTGTCTATTGGATGTGGGGATTCCAAGAGTAGCGTGCACTCTCCAAACGAGAGCATAATCTTGGAGAACTATAGGAAATCCATGCATCGCCTTGTCTACGTCATTGACGAGATGGGTCGCTGGTGATTTCTTGGAACTACTTATGCTATGATGTCTAGGGGACGCTCGTGGTCAAGTTCGAGGGACTACAGGAAGCAAAGCTGTTCAAGGAAGTGGTGGCCTTATCGAAACTTCTTTCTCCCATTCGACCTCAAAGCTGTACTCTATAGCCAATTCCTTCTGCGATTCAATGCTCGTTTCCCACTCAATGACACCAAGCTCAGTCTTCTTGGGAATCAATGAAGGCGCTTTCAACTCAACCTCAATCTTCTCGGACGAGCTATATGGTATTCTATCCACAACTCGGATCTCTATGGTATCCTTTGAGAAGTTCTTCAGTTCAATCCTATACTTGTAACCGCGCCTCTTCTTGCCTCTGGTGAAGCCAGCCTTTTCCGTTTCCTTTTCGACAAGCTTCTTTTCCGCTTTAACATCATATGATGTTCTGGTGCCAAGCCGAAACTTCTCGCGAGGTGCTATGAGTGATAGACCAGTTTCACCAATGAAATCGCCGGTCGCATAGACTTTGACATTTCCAGGTAGCAGAACGGAGTCGCCATTTGTAATCTCGTCCTGTGCAACGACTTCGGGCATTGCATATGCATTCCAGAAGTGCCGCCGTCTGGATTCGAATTTCTCTTCGGTGAGAGTGACTGGGTGCGGATCATCATCTGAGGGAATGTCCAGTTTGCCAGGCACATCGTAGATGACCGTACCCCCCAAGGTTTCTGTCGCCTCGGCATAGGTTTCAATCATATCCGCTAATGGTTCCTCTTCATAGGCCTTATCCACTTCATCGTCGAAGGAGTCCCTGTCTTCGGCCATTTCGGCCTTGGCAGCGAGCATCCCTTCGAGATTAGATGATACAGATCTTCCCACACCATATGGGCTGTAGACATCCACGTAGAACGGTGTTGCTTCTACCGCCTCAACTGGGCGTGCTGACGCCGTGGATACAACAAGTTCAATATCCTCCCAATCCTCGAGGGTGTGATTGTAAATCTGTGCGATTCTCTTCACGGACGCGGTGTTTTCACCAATGTCAACATCATAGGTCGGGTTCCATCCTGCTCCCCCTATTTGATATGTCACCTCGAGTTCGATTCTGGTATTCTCTCGAACTTCCATCGCCACATTTACGTCAGTGGTTGTGATTGTCCGCATCTGGCCTTGGACTCTCTGAATATTGCTGTGGAGTACTTGTATCTCGGCATCCAGCTTTTCAAGGTCTTCGCGAAACTCTCGTTGTTTCTTCTTAGCATCGCTTAGTAGCTTAAGTGTAGTCTTGTCCATCGTGCTGAGATGTTCCATTGTGCTTTCCCCAGCCGCGAACCACTTTCCAAACTCTGCGGAGAATTGCTGCATTATAGATGACAGATGGACAGCTCTAGCCTCTTGATATTGAATGCTATCTGTGATCTCAGCTCGCTTCTTCTCTAGGACCTCTAGGTTCTCTTTCATCTTCTTGAGCTCGTCTGACGGTTCGAAGATTGAACTTGTTTTCTTTACGTCAATACCTCTTAGGATGGCAGCTCCCTTGCCCTTAACTCGAAAGCTATCATCGTGCGCGAACTCAGAAATCCCGGTTATCCGAATAACGTGTTCTCCGGGTATGAGCTCCGTCTTGCCGGAACGAGTGATTCTTGCACCATCACGGAACACTGTAGTCTTGGTAATCCTTGTAGTCATTTCTTTTGTCATGTTTTCTCACCTCATGGCAATGGCGGATTGATTGAAATTCCTCGTTCCCATTGCACCTCAAAAGCGTACTCAATCTCCGCTTTCTTGCCAGCGTCTACTTTGCGGTGCCACTCCATAATTCCAAGTTCGTGCTTGTCGACGCCAAGCTTCTCCCAGTCCGCCTTAACCTCTATTGAAGTGCTGAGGCTGTGGGGCACTCTATCCACTATCTCAATGTCAATCATTTGCTTGGCAAAGTTTTCGAGCTCAAGTCTATACTTGTAGCTCCTTCTCAGCTTGCCGCGAGTGAGGCCTGCTTTCTCCACTTCGCGTTCAACCAATTTCTTCTTCGCCTTGACATTATGGGCGACGCGTATCCCCAACTTGAATTTCTCTCTGGGGGACATCAATTCTAGGCTCGTTTCGCC
>DAOWNS010000245.1 GCA_030642465.1 Candidatus Thorarchaeota archaeon
CTACTTTGCGGTGCCACTCCATAATTCCTAGTTCGTGCTTATCGACGCCAAGCTTCTCCCAGTCCGCTTTCACCTCTATTGAAGTGCTGAGGCTGTGGGGCACTCTATCCACTATCTCAATGTCAATCATTTGCTTGGCAAAGTTTTCTAGCTCAAGTCTATACTTGTAGCTCCTTCTCAGCTTGCCGCGCGTGAGGCCTGCTTTCTCCACTTCGCGTTCAACCAATTTCTTCTTCGCTTTGACATTATGGGCGACGCGTGTCCCCAACTTGAACTTCTCTCTGGGGGACATCAATTCTAGGCTCGTTTCGCCGATGTACTCCCCTTCAGAATAAATCTTGACTTTTCCAGGAAGAAGAACTGTATCACCGTTGGTGACTTCATCCTGAGCAACAACCTCTGACATTGCGTCTGCGAACCAGTAATGGAGTGTGCGTGAATCCATCTCTTCTTCTATCAAGGTCACTGGGTGTTTCTCATCATCAGCGGGGATTGTGAAGGGCTTGGACACTTCGTATACTGCGATTCCCGAAATCGTTTCACTGGCCTCTGCAAACTCCTCCTCCATCTCTGGCGGGGGTGGAGGGACAGAGGCTTCCATTGGAGCCGCAGATGGCGCCGGTGCGCGTTTTGCTATCTTCTTCATGGCTAGCGGTCTGGATGCCCTCGTTGCCATCCTTCTGCGTTCTTCCTGCGGATCGTAAGCTGATATCATATATGGCGTTGGTTCGACGGCTTCGACTGGTCGTGCTGTGGCAGTTGAGATAACAAGCGTTACATCCTCCCATGGTTCTCTCGTGCGATTCCGGACAACTGCTATCCTTCTGATTTTCGCGACCTTCGGAAGTAGGTCAATGTCGTAGGTTGAAATCCATCCTGCTCCGCTGCACTGGTATGCTATATCAAGCTCGATGACGCCAGCTTTTGAAGCCTCCAAGCTGACCTCAACCTCGTAGAAACTTTCGGTTCTTCTCCTAGATTCGATTACACCGAGGTTCTGCCTGAGGACTTGAATTTGATCGTCTATGTCTTTGAGCTTATCATTCAGCTCTCTCAGCTTCTTCCTTGTCTGAGCAATCATTTTCCCAGAGGTGCTGTCAATTTCAGTTAGCTGCGATATTGTTGCTTCATCAGCAGCATAGACCATTCCAAAGGTGGAAGCAAACTCTCCCATCATCCCATTGAGATAGGTCAATCTACTAGTGTGCATCTCAATCTCGTCAGTAACGGTCTTGCGATTGCCCTCAAGCTTCTTGAGTTGCACAATCAGTTGTTTCTTGTCTTCTTTTGGCTCGTAGACGGTCTCCGTCTTTCTCACATCTATGCTGGAAATGGTTGCCGGTCCTTTTCCCTTGACGCGAAAACTGTCTTCTTGTGCCCAAGCGGTAACGCCCGATATGAGCAATTTCTGAGCGCCGGCAGCAAGATTCGTCTTGCCCGTTCTCGTTACACGAGCGCCATCGCGGAAGACGGTAACGTTTGATATTCTGGTTTCAAGCTCTGTCAAAGTCCTCTCCTCACGTCCATCAATCTTCTCTCCATTTATGCTTTGAGTCGGCTGCATGCGGCTCCATTGTCCTGTCCAAGCAATGATCGCGACTCACTTGGGTCGTTGGCTAGATAATAGGAGTATATATATACGAATATACTATAATAAGGTTCTACAGGTCTTACTCCAATACTGGGGACACGAAACATTGACTTTGAATTTCTCGGAAGACAATGGAGGCGCTAACCTCACACTGATGAAAATACGCCATGCTGCACTTGGAAAGGCCTTCGATGATATACGACGCAAGAGATTTGAGCTTGATGAAAAGAAAGACAGAGGTCACATCTCAGAAACGCTCTATCAGAAGTTGCTGCTCAATCTGATTGTCGAGAGCAATGGCATTCGTTCAGAGCGCGAGGATTTGGGGGGCACAATCTGTTTGTTCGAGTCAAGTGAGTTCGCCGCATAGGCATGAACGGGTATGTTCACTTTTTCTTAATCAAAACGAGTGCCGCTAGAATGACTAGCAGAACCACTGTCAGAATTATGAATGACCACTTCAGCTGAGTAAAGACGCTTGCAGCACTTACAGTCAACGGTGAGAGATTTGGGAATGATGCAATCAGTGCTGCAATCGCGAAGTTCTCTAGATAGTCGAAAATCATGCCGAGGATGGGTATGAAAACCGCCTTCTCCATGGGGTGCCCTTCAGGAAACAATCTTGTGATGACACCAGTCAGCGCCAGTGTCATGGTCATACCATAAGCCAACGGAAAGATTAGGTCAAGAACCTGTAGCGTAGTATACAACTGCCTGCCCTGCTCGCCAAGCACAGTGAAGAGGTATTCGACGTCAGCATAAGTATAACCCGGTCTGATATCTAGGATTGGCGCACCTCCGGATAGTGCCAGTAACTGGGGAGTAACATTTCCCATCGCCACGACTACGATAATTGTTAGAATGAGGAACAGCAGGAAGAATCTAAGGGTTGCTAGTTTCTTGATACGGTCTAGAAGTTTCATCTTTCCGTTCTCCAGCATTTCCAACCACCACGTGCATCCTTATGAATCCCCGTGATTGAATGTCTGCGCTCAGGTGGAGGTTATTAGACTTCATCATGACTTGCTGCTATGAGAGCGGAGAAGTGGCTGCTTATCGGGGGCCAGATCTTCAGACTCGAACGCGCCTCCATGAGCCTCAGAGAAGCGATTCAGCTTGCGAGTAACTTGAGCCAAGAGAAACAGGTTGTCGTGAAAAGAAGCCACGCAGATGAATGGGCTGTATACTGGAAGCATAAGAAGGATAGATCGATGTGTCCTTCCTTCACTGAGAGCCTTATTGAGAACGAGCGCGCATACTGAATCGCCGTTCGCGGATAAGAAAGTGAATTTGGGGGCGTTCAACCCCCGAAAATATTCACTCTAGCTTCTCGAAATCTTCCTTGGAAGCGCCACACATCGGACAGACCCAATCATCAGGTAGGTCCCCGAATTTCGTGCCCGCTGCGATTCCGCTGTCTTCATCGCCTTTATCCTCATCGTATACCCAGCCACAGACTAGACATTCCCATCGTGCCATTTTGCATTCTCCGGTTTCAATTGAATATTGCTCATTCAAGGTCGTAATGACCTTATGTGCATTTCTTCGTTTCTGCGCCGAAGTGATAAAAGCGTTCGGTTGCGACAGCTTGGGAGCATGAATCTGCTATTGGTCCTCCTCTTCCCCAAGGTCTTCCTCCAAATCGGAGGGTTCTTCTTCTTCGACATCGGGCTCCTTGGCTTCTGCAGCCTCTTCCACGATTGGTTCTTCGGAAGGTTCGGTTTCCTCGCCTTCTGCAGCCTCTTCTACGACTGGTTCTTCGGAAGGCTCGGTTTCCTCCTCGATTGTGACGGGTTCTTCTTCGGGCGGTAATTCCGCGTCTGGCTTGAGTACCTTCCCAGCACGTCTGATGAACAACAACTCCATCACGAG
>DAOWNS010000116.1 GCA_030642465.1 Candidatus Thorarchaeota archaeon
AGCGAAACCAGCAAAGACCAGTTCAAAGGTTCTGCGCACCTCACGGATTTTATCCCGGTCATGAATTTCCATTAGAATAGAGTCAATGTATCGGTCTGCTTCTCCAAACTGATACTCACTTAGCATTAGTGCGAGATTGATAAGTTCCTTTGCCTGGCCCTTTGTTGTTTCAGCTGCCGCATGAATCAACTGTTTTGCCATCTCTAGGTCGCCGCCGATTATTGCACTGAATGCTCCCTCAACGAAATACATAGGGTTCTTTTCTTCCTCAGCGGCCATTATATGGGCCTCTGCTGCTATCTGATAATCTAACTCGAACTTCTCATGCTCTCCCTGTTTAATCCACGATGACCCTGCGCTCATCAACAAAGTCGCGGCTTGAGAGTACCGTTGTGAAAGCATCGCATGTTCATACGCTCGCTCGTAACAACGTGCGGCCTTAGCGAAGGATTCCCATCGTTGCCAGCATTTCGCTGAGCGCGCAAATAGCTCTGTTGCCTCTTTGTTGCTACCTCTGCTTGCCTTCTCTTCGGCCTCTTGCTGTGCAGCTAAGCAATCAGAGGACTCCATATCTGTAAATCTCCTAGGGCTTTGCGTGAACTCTCTGAAACCACTTCTAAAGCTTTGTTTGGTGGCCCAAGGGCCTCCTGAGTGCGTCCCTCAACAGTTAGGATCTATCCGATATTATCGCGCCATCTTTCATCCTGAGGGTTCGCTTGGCGTACTTCGCGAGGGTTTCGTTATGTGTCACGAGAACCACAGTCATTTTCTTCTCTCTGTTTAGCCGAGCGATTATCTTCAATATTGCGTCGCCTGTTTTTGAATCCACATTGCCTGTTGGCTCATCGCAGAAAAGAATCGGAGGCCTATTGACGAGGGCTCTTGCTATGGCTATGCGTTGCTGTTCACCACCGCTCATCTGTCGCGGGAAGTGGTCGCGTCGCTCCAACATGTCGACTTCGCGCAGGACTTCTAGGGCCATCTCTTCCTGCCTTTCTTTCCTAATTTCCTCATTCGGCCACAAAACGGATTGAACATTCTCGAATGCCGTGAGGTCCTCAATTAGCAGGAATGCTTGAAATACGAAACCGATCTTCTGTGCTCTCACCTTCGGGAGATCCCGTTCACTGATTAGCGTAACATCAACGCTATCCACCAGAACTCTACCAGACGTTGGTGCTTCCAACCCTGACATCACATGAAGCAAAGTGGACTTCCCACAGCCGGAGGGACCTACCACTGCGATGAATTCACCCGGTTGAATTTCAATATTGATACTCTTCAGGGCGGCGACTGTATTCTTGCCCTTCCCGTATTCCTTATGCACGCCCTGAACTTGGATTATTGGATTTGCCATCTCTATTCCTCCCTAAGTGCTCTCATCGGTGGTATTCTTGTAGCTCTGTACTGAGCGAGCAGAAGGCCTGGTATTTGAAGAACAACAATCCACAACAGGGTAGTGATCAACAGTCCGATTGGAATCACAATCGCGTCATAGACGCTGGCAAGCGCTGTGGAACTGAGACCCTCGATATACGACATAAGACCGATTATCTCAACACTCAGTTGGAACAGGATTAGAAACGCTGATAGTGATACAAGGACCACCTCACCAACTAGAAGCAACATGACATTGTTGTTGTCCCAACCTATGCATTTGAAGATGGATATGTCCCGACGCCTGAACTGGGAGATCAAAATCGCGTAGAATGTGCCGACAACAAGTGCCATGGCCAAGTACAGATACCATGAAGGAGTTTCCAGCCCTCTGGCAACAGTAACGAATAAGAATGCATACACGACAATGAACGACAATACACGCTTTCTGGACCTAAACGCGAACTTGAAGCTCTTAAAGAGAATCCTGAAATTCAATTAATCTAGACCTCCCAATTATTACACGGCTTTGCCTTTGAATCGTCTGGTTCCCTAATGTATATTGTGGGGATGAAGATTTCAATGCGAATGATTTGCTTCCACTCAGGATGCTTTGCAGCTACTCGGCGTTGATATCTGCACTATCTACGAGCGGCATTCCATCGTTCCAGAGTTCTCTCCTCAGCAAGTCTCGGACTGCCACTCTTATCGCCTCGCTACGCGATGGGTACATTCCAATCTCTACAAGCTTGTCGAGACCCTTGACATAGATGTCGCTCATCTTAACTGTAATTAGGCGCATAGTGCGTGCCCCCATTCAATCATCTTTTGTGAAAATGATATAACTCCTTCTCGGTCGTGTGATAATTCGACTCCTTACGCGCCAATCCTTGGGTGCGCTTTCATCTTTCCTCAGGAGGGTTTAGTCCGACAAAGGCTAAATAGAGTCTAAGCAATTTCAAGAACGCATCGGATGTTTGGAAACGGTTGTTTTTACAACTCTCATGAGATACTTCCAAGCATTTGGTAGCGAACGATGTAGGGTTGAGGTATGCAATTGTCAGGCGAAGTGATGTTTATGCGCAAGGTGGTCTTGATTGGCGCTGGGGGCAGCGGCAAGACTGCTCTGGTAAACCGCTTCCTAACAAACAAGTTCTCTGAGCAGTACATCGTGACAATTGGCAGCCAGTTCGCCGTCAAAACTGTAACAGTAGAAAGTTCCACTGGGAATCTCGTTAATGTGAAGCTTCTCGTTTGGGATCTTGCAGGGCAACAGCGTTTCGATTTCATCAGAAGCAGCTACTACAAGGGCTCAAAGGGAGCACTGCTTATCTTTGACACAACCCGGAAGAACACCTTCTTGGACCTTTCAAAATGGATTGAAGAAACTGAGAACTCCTTAGGTCACAGGATTCCGATTATCTTGCTTGCAAATAAGGTGGACCTTGTCGAAGAGCGCGTGATTTCAACTGAGCAGTGTGAGCAGTTTGTGGAAGAAAATGGTCTCACCGGATTCCTTGAAACAAGCGCATTGAGCGGACAAAACGTTGAGGAGGCCTTCCGTCTGCTTGCTAAAGCAAGCCTCACCTAGATATCGGCATCGTCGCCCAAACCGCTATACATAATTGCTAATTTGGGGGTCTGAGTTTCATTCAAAGCAGATGAAGTGAAACCTGTGACAGATTTCAAACTTGACATTAAATTTCTCGAAAAATTGTGCAATGCATTCGGCCCGAGTGGCCACGAGCATGAGGCCCAAAAAATCGCCCACGAATACGGCAAGAAGTATGCAGACGAGGTTCTCTATGATCGTCTTGGTTCTGTTGTATTTCGTAGGGGTGACTCAGGCCCTAAGATTATGCTTGCGGGGCATATTGACGAAATCGGCTTCGTTATTACTCACATCGATAAAACGGGGTTCTTGCGTTTCCATCAGCTTGGTGGATGGTGGGACCAAGTTCTGTTGGGACACCAAGTAGTCATCAAACCGTCTGAAAGTGACAAGAAAGTCATGGGGGTTATTGGTGCGCCGCCGCCGCATGTGCTGACTCCTGCGGATCGCAAAAATGTCGTGACCAAGGATAAGATGTTCATTGACATTGGCTGTTCTTCTGCCAAGGATGTGGAGGAGCTAGGGATTCGGATTGGAGACTCTGCTGTCCCACATGCCGTCTTTAGGGCCGAGAAACGAACTCGCAAAGAGAAGAAAGATGAAGACGACAAAGATGCTAAGGAGGAAACCCGCGAGGTGACTATTGCGGTCGCAAAGGCATTTGACGATCGGATTGGAGTGTTCATTGCGCTGGAAGTTTTGCGACGCCTTCACGAGGGTAAGATTCCGCATCCTAACACGGTATATTGCGTATCCACGACCCAAGAGGAAGTGGGCCTGAGAGGCGCTCGTACTGCCGCTCAAATGCTCCAGCCTGACATTGGTTTTGCCCTCGATGTAGATATTTCAGGCGACGTCCCTGGTGTTGATGGTCTGGTTCAGAAGATGGGCAACGGCGTGTCAATTTCTGCAGGAGATGGTTCCATGATACCAAATCCGCGATTCCGCAAGTTCGTCCTAAACATTGCAAAGGAGAAGGACCTTAGGTATCAGCCCGCATTCTTGAAATCCGGCGGCACTGACGCAGGTGCAATCCACCTTACGGGCATGGGCGCGCCCTCTCTTTTCATAGGAATCCCAACTCGCCATATTCACTCCCATCATGGCATGCTAGACATGTCAGATGTTGAGAATGCAATTGAACTGCTTGTCGAAGTGATCAAGAAACTGGATGCAGCAACTGTGGCCAGCTTCACGAAGATCTAGATTTCGCTAGTTCTAGAAAGAAGATGCGGTGGGGTGTTAGGGCTTCTCCCTAACGCTCCCGCTTACCGTCTATGAATTCGTCCACACGGTCTCTGGCTTCGAAGTCATCAATCTGATAGCGTGGGTGTTTGAAGCTGTAGCTGCTGATACTAGACAGTTCTCCGCCGACGCCTCGGTCCAATGCAAGCTTTATCGCTCTGACAACGTCAATGATAACTCCTGCACTGTTTGGCGAGTCTTGCACTGATAGCTTCAGGTTCAGATCAAGTGGCAGGTTTCCAAACGCCTTGGATCTCATGGAGATATAGCACACCTTGTTGTCTTTGAGGAATGGAACATAGTCGCTGGGACCAATCTTAGTGGGCAGCTCGTAGTCAACACAACTCGTTACTGCCTGAGTCTTGCTCACTCGCTTGGACTTCAATCTGTTCTCGACTTGCATGTTCTCAAAGTCGGTATTGCCGCCGATGTTCAATTGGTACGTGTTCTGAAGAATCAGCCCTCGTTTGTCAAAGAGTTGAGCAAGCACGCGGTGGAGAATGGTTGCTCCTAGCTGGCTCTTGATATCATCTCCCGCGCAAGGGAGGCCTTTCTCTTTGAAACCTTTGGCAATGGGGTCGTCAGGATCTGACACAATGAACTCCGGAATCGCATTAATGAAACCGATACCCGCGTCGAGAGCAGCCTGTGCGTATATTCTCGAACCCTTCTCACTGCCCACTGGGAGGTAAGAAACAAGGACGTCGGCTTTTGCTTTCTTCAGTTCTTCTACTACATCAACAGGTTCTAGATCATGCGAGAAGAATGACTCCTTCATGTGAGGTGCCACACCATCAGAAACCGGCCCTGGCAGAACCTTTACTCCTATCTTGGGTACATCGGGGGCGAACTTCAAGCAGCAGTTTGGCTCAACCCAAATCGCGTCAGCAACATCGAGTCCGACTTTCTTCCTGTTGGCCTCGAATACTGCCACGAACTTCAGGTCCTTGGGGTAGTATCCTCCAAAATCAACATGCATCAGGCCTGGTACCTCTTCGTTTGCCTTTGCGTTCCTATAATAGTGAACTCCCTGCACTAGAGCTGAGGCGCAGTTACCAAGTCCTGCAATCGCTACACGAATGTCACCCATGAAATCATCACCTTGCACAAGGTATTCTATATGGCCATAGAATAGTAAATAGTATATGACCATAGAATAGTAGCCATAGAATTGTAATCGCTTTTTAACTCTATCGAGTTGTGAAAAAGCCAAATTCGAACTCCACTCACGATTTCTCTACTTTCTCCTTGGAAGCAGTGCTCACGTAATCGGAATAGAGCAGTTTCTTGGCTGAAGCCACTGTCTTTGGTCCTATGCCTGGCACTTCAGCCCATTCATCTGTACGAGTCAAGATTTCCATGGGTGAACCAAAACGATGCAAGAGGCTTCTTGCTCTTACAACATTGACACTTGGAAATCCCGCGACAAAAAATTCCTGCTCATCCGCCATGCTATCTAGGCCCTTGCGTGTCCGAATCACTGGTAACCTTTGGCCTTTACCCTTCTTTTTCTTCTCCCCGCCTTCAAGAATGCCAAAGAGAAGTCCTGCGGAGTGGAGTGCATTGAAGCCTTTGATTACAGTGATACCCTTCTCTTGAACACTCTCGATCAAAGCATCAAGAGAGCTTGGATGGATGTAGCTAGCTCGCTCCAACGTAACGAAGTAACCCTTGTTCTTCGTCTTTTTACTTGAGAATGGGACATAAACGCACTTCTTCATGGGGTCTCGCCTGATTGATAGAATGTTCTCTATCAAGAGGTATGGTTTCTCATATTCAAGCAATGCATCCATCTGCTTGG
>DAOWNS010000376.1 GCA_030642465.1 Candidatus Thorarchaeota archaeon
CTTTCAGAGATATTGGCAGCAGCGGTTTGCCATCAGCAATTATCGAGCACGTTAGAGAAACGCACGAAGTCCAGGGATTCGTACTCCATGGAAGCTGTACGCATCATCAGAATCTGACCACGAAAGAAGCGTATGGAAGAATAATGGAAGAGATTGATAGGCTGATTGAAGCAACTGCGGTTCACGGAACCATTTCTGGGCCTCATTGGACAGATGAAGGCAGATTCAAGGTTTGGACGCTCTTCGCGGGAAATGACCTTCTGACAATCACGACAAGCGCTCCGGATTACACGGATGACATTGCGCTGGCGGTAGGTATGGATACGGCGAAGATGGTTCGTAAAAGGCTCCCGAAAATCGGAGGCGTTGCGATTGTCGACGCACACAATTGTATTGATGATGATACCGATTCAGTAATGCCGGGGTCAAAAGAAGCCGAAGAGTATGTCGCCGCTGTGTCGAGTGCAGCGTTCACAACTTTCAACAACCCCAGCTCGAAGGTGTCGATTGGAATCCACCAATTAGTGCCACCGGATGTGTCAAAAGAGGAAGGTATGGGACCCGGAGGAATCACCGCTATTGTGATGAAATTCGATGATCGAGAGATGGCCCTTCTGTCAATCGACGGAAACAACATGGAAGCTAGCATGCGAGAGGATATCATTAGCTTGATCAAAGGTTTGGGCATTGACGATGTCGAGGCGGTCACAACAGATACGCACGTGGTCAATGGAATTGCCGTGTCCAGCAGAGGGTATTCTCCCGTTGGCGCCCAGAAGCGTGAAGAAGTTCTCAGCGGCATAGCTGTTGCTATAACAAAAGCTATGGAAAATATGCTCCCTGTTAGTGTTGGTCTTGGTTTCGGCGAGGTCAAAGCGCTTCGGACGTACGGTGAGAAGGGATTCGATACATTGACACAAAACGTCGTAGAAGCATACAATATCGCGAAGAAGACTGGAACAGTAGTAGCGCTTGCAGGGTTCCTTGGATCGCTCCTACTTGCATTCCTGCTGTAAATGATGTCCATCCAGAAAGAACATATGAAAGCTCGTTCATAGAATTAGTTCCCACAGGTAGGTTACAGCAATGGCAAAGAAACGCATCTTGGTCTGCATAACTGGAGCCAGCGGGACTATCTACGGAGTCCGACTGATTAGAGCCCTGAAGGATTTGGGACATGAGGTATGCTTGATTGTGAGCAAATGGGGAGCCAAGACTCTTGAACATGAAATGAAATTGACTCCCAAGGAATTGGCAAAAGAAGTAGACTATGTCTTTGATAACGATGATCTCTCTGCGGGACCAGCAAGCGGAAGCTATCATCTTGATGCAATGGCGATAGTGCCCTGTTCTATGAAGACCCTTGCAGGTGTTGCGCATGGATACGCAGAAACCCTCGTCGTCAGAGCAGCAGACTGCAGCCTCAAAGAGAAGAGGCCGCTCGTTTTGTTGCCTAGAGAAACCCCCCTCAATTTGATCCACATCAGGAATATGGCTCGGGTTGTAGAAGCTGGAGCCACAATGATACCTGCAAGCCCAGCGTTTTGGCATAAACCAAAAACGATTGAGGACCTTGTGGATTCTCTGATAGATCGGATTCTCACACACCTTCACGCAAAGGAGAA
>DAOWNS010000010.1 GCA_030642465.1 Candidatus Thorarchaeota archaeon
CAAGTTTCTTCAGTTTCGAACCTTTGGGATTGATTTTAATCTCCGCACGGCGGCCCACATGAAATTCCACACCGCCCCTAAATCCCTCCTTCACGTAGCCATGTTTGATTCTAATGACATTATCCTCTTGCAACTCCTCTATCTTGTCGACATCATCATTCCAGAATGTGACCCGGGTGGTCCCTGACTCATCGGCAACAATGAGATTCTGAACCTTCCCTTCTTTTCCGCTCCTCTCAAAGGTTTTCGCCGGGAAGATCCTGGCCACTTTGCCCTCAATGTCGACATCACGCATATCTACTGTCAATTCAGAGATATTTTTCCTGCCAAGTGGCTCTGAGGCAGGTGTTCCTGCACTCACTTCCACTGCATCTACCTTCTCCTTTAGATTCCTCTCAACTCCCGTGGCTCTGGTGGTATGGAACTCAACATCTCCGTAGCGACCAGACTTGGTGCGGCCGCCAGTGACTCTGATAACCTCACCCTCCTTAGCATCCTGCATCTCTTCCGCATACTTGTCCCAAAATACGAGCCTAGCACTACCAGTTTCATCAGCGCCAATGATGCTCAACACCTTGCCTTCACTACCATCGCTTTTACGGGTGAATGTGGATAAATTGAAAATCCTGCTGACTTTCACCAACAGATTCACATCAAACGCTCCATCCTGAAGGTCATTCAGTTTAGCAGTTTGTGACTCAGGCACATCAAAGTCCAAATCCTCCATCTCGTGGTCATCAAGGATTCTGATATTTCCCATACGACCAAGGTTGAGTTCTAGGGCGTCGCGCATGCCTTTCTTCACATATGCACCCCTTATCTGAACCACTTCACCAACATTGATTGCCCCCTCAGATACTGCCACTGTCTGGTCATCCCACATGGCGATTCTGATTCTTCCAGTTTCATCTGCAACAACTATACTGGCGACCTTTCCTTCTCCGCCGCCGGATCGAGAAAAGGTTCTGACTGTACCAACATTGACAACCTTTGCAGTTAGGGCTACGTTCCTAATATCCTCAGATATGTCTTCGATTCTCAAGCGTGCTTTTGGAGATGCCTGATGAAGGTCGATTCCAAGTTCACGCGCAACAATCATTGCTGCCGATTCGTCATTAACAACCTCAGGACCCAATTCCTGGCGTTTATCCTCAATGAACTTCAAGATGTCCTTGCGTTCATACTCGGATTTGTGTTTCAAAATGAGTTGAATTGTTTCTTCAAGCGTGAGCACTTCTATTACCATCCAGCTACTGGGTTGTGGCATCCACTCAATACAACGTTTTAGCTAGTGTCCTATAAAGTAGTATGCTCAATCCTACCGAGCTGCTTGAAAAATCTGGCATCGACAGGCCGAAACATAAATGACCATAACCGACAACAGAGAGATGACAACTTGTGACCGAGTCTGAGCCTAGATTACCAAAGCATAGCATCCACTATGCACGCTACTTCGCCGCACTGAATAAGGAGGTTAAGAGGATCTATGCAGTTGCAGAGAGTGCGAGGGCAAAGGGGGTTGACCCCACAACAGTTGTTGAGATTCCGCCAGCTTACGATGTAGCTGCCCGTGTCGAGGCTACACTTGATGGGCCTGTTGGCGTAGCAAAGCGAATTCGAGAGCTGCAGAAAGACAAGAAGCGCTCTAGAGAAGAGGTGGCTTTTGCTGTTGCAAAGGAGATTGCCACAGGGGATTTAGGCGGCATTACAGACCATGAAAAAGCTGCAGACAAAGCTGTACGGGTAGCTCTGGCGATACTTACCGAAAGCATTACTGCTGCTCCGATTGAAGGAATATCAAAAGTTCGAATTAGGGGCGCGGGTTCAGATCAATACCTTGCTATCTACCTCGCGGGACCTATACGAGCTGCTGGCGGTACGGAGGCCGCCATGACGGTTCTAGTTGCAGATTATGTAAGACAGGTGCTAGAGCTTCCAGCATTCATAGCGACTGAGGAGGAAGTTGAGAGATCTCTGGAAGAGGTTGAGCTCTATGCAAGAGCAGTGCATCTTCAGTATCCAGTGCAGCTTGACCTATTACGACTAGCAGCTTCAAAACTGCCGATAATGCTGACGGGGGAGCCAACAGAGGAGTTCGAGGTATCGGGCAGTCGCGATTTGGAGCGAATAGAAACTAACCGTGTTAGAGGTGGGGCCGTTCTAGTACTCAATGACGGCGTTGTCGGAAGGGCAGCCAAACTCGCCAAAATTGTAAACGGATTGGAGATGCCTGGGTGGGAGTGGCTCAATGAATTAGCTGAGAAGACCAGCAAGGCAGAATCATCAGAAGATGAATCAGAGGAGAAAAAACTGGCTCCGAAATCCGAGTACCTAGCAGATGTGATTGGCGGCCGCCCGGTGTTTTCACATCCATCACGAATTGGTGGTTTCAGATTGAGGTATGGCCGATCTCGCAACACAGGACTTGCAGGGGTAGGCGTACATCCTGCTACGATGTTCCTAGTTGATGAGTTCTTGGCACCCGGGACTCACATTCGAACTGAGCGTCCTGGTAAAGGCTCCATAGTGGCCCCCGTAGACACCATCGAAGGTCCTACGGTCCTTCTTCGAGATGGAACAGTTAAGCAAGTATTCACTGTTGAAGAGGCCTGCAAGCTTCAAGAACAGACCAAACGCATAATCTTTCTCGGTGATATACTGGTTGCACTTGGCGAGTTCCTAGAGAATAACCACCCACTCGTTCCATCGGGATATTGTGAGGAATGGTGGTCACATGATCTCGACAAAGCATGCATGAAGCTCAAAAGACCTGAGGTTGAACAACGCCTCTCAGGCTCAAACATCACGACCGGTGATTTATCCGGATTTGTCAACAATCCCCTCTCGAATATTCCCTCACCAGAACAAGCACTTCATCTTGCAACATCATTTGGAGTGCCACTTCACCCTAGGTATCTCTATCGTTGGCTTGCATTGAGTGGTGAGGAAACATCGGATCTTAGGACTTGGCTGTTGAAGAACAAAAAGATAGAGAAAGCCTCGAAAAATAGCCGCATAGTCATTCCAAATGATGCACGATACAAAGAGCTACTCACAAGAGTAGGCATCCCTCATTCTTTGAATGAAGCCCGCAGTCTGATTCACATCACAGATAACCCCGCAACAGTTCTAGCGCAATTGGGTGACAGGCGCAAATCCCCCAAAGGGAGTAGCGCTCTTGAGGTTCTCAATTCTTGCACGAAAATCGAGCTTAGGGATAAGATGGGATTCTCAATCGGGGCGAGAATGGGTCGGCCTGAGAAGGCTGAAGAACGCAGGATGAAGCCTCCTGTTCATGTGTTGTTCCCGGTAGGACGAGCTTTGTCAAGCGAACGACGAGTGGAACGTATTGCTAAGAGCAACGAGCACACATCAACACAATGCACCTTCGGCGCTGATGGCACGGTAATGGAGCCTGCTCTAGGAAGTTCAGGTGTACAGCTTGAACTAGTATTTAGAGTCTGCACAGGATGCGGGCTTGAAACCTTTGAATCTAGATGTCGCGAATGTGGGTCGCATACTGAAGTCCAGCCGTGGTGTTCGCATGAAGAGTGCGGCAGTGCAGTAGATGCCATCACTGAAATGTGCCCCTATAAACACGACCCGAATCTTATCCGCACCACGAAGAAGATCTCTGTAGATTTCCAAGCGCTTTTGGAAGACATAAAGAATGATCTTGGTGAGTCACAGACTTACAATCTTCGAGGAGTCTTAGGCCTGACCAGCAATCATAAGGTGCCAGAGTATCTTGGAAAGGGAGTTTTGCGTGCCAAACATGAAGTGTACACCTACCGCGATGGCACAGCACGATTCGACGCCACTGATGCACCGTTGACTCACTTCAAACCTCGCGAGGTTGGAGTTTCTGTGGGACGTTTACATGAACTCGGGTACAGAACTGATTATCAAGGAGAGCCTTTGGTTTCAGATGAGCAGGTCATTGAGCTCATGGTTCAAGATTTGGTCGTTCCCGAAAACTGTGCAGATTACATGGTTAAAGTGGGCAATTTTGTAGACGATTGCCTTCAGCGGATTTATGGCTTGGATAGATACTACCAGTTCCGTAGCCGGGAGGACGTAATTGGGCAGTTGGTGATTGGGCTTGCTCCCCATACATCTGCGGGGATAATTGGCAGAATAATCGGGTTCACAAATGCAAGCGTATGCTATGCACATCCTTACTGGCATGCAGCAAAACGGAGAAACTGTGACGGTGATGAAGACGCCCTGATTCTAGTCCTTGATGCACTCATCAACTTCTCTAAGGCCTATCTTCCAAAGGGCAGAGGTGGGTTCATGGATGCTCCCCTTGTTCTGTCTGTAGTTCTAGACCCGAATGAAATCGATGATGAAGCTCACAACATCGAAGTCTGCAATAGATATCCTGCTCAATTCTACAGTATGGTTGCTGAGGCACAGCATCCTCGAGTGATCGAGAGTCTTGTAGATATAGTCGCATCACGACTAGACAAAGAGGCACAGTATGAGGGACTCGGTTTTACACATGGGACATCATCGATTGACGCTGGCCCGCGAAACTCGAGATACAAGACGCTTGGTAGCATGATTGAGAAGCTTGATGCACAGCTCAATCTTGCGAAACTCATTGATGCAGTGGATTCGCGGGATGTCGCAGAACGTGTACTTTCACATCATTTCATTCGTGATATCAGGGGGAATCTTCGGGCATACTCCACGCAGAAAATACAATGCCTGAAATGTCACAGAGTGTACAGAAGAGCTCCACTCTCCGGCGTTTGCATCTGTGGCGCGAAGCTCTCACTCACTGTGAGACAGAAGAATATCTCAAAGTACCTAACTGTAGCTGAGCGTTTGATTCGTGAACATGGCCTTGGACAGTACTTACAACAACGCCTCAGTCTGATTAATTCATCTTTGGATTCACTATTCGTATCCGAACAGACATCTCTGTCCGAACAAGCTTCTCTTGCTAGCTTATGATGTCCCTATTCAGCTTCGGCTGCTAGCCACAACAAATCGCGATCATCTATTATACCAATAAGATGGCCTGCGGCTGAAAGTACCGGTGCTTGGTCTATGTCATTTTTCCTAAGTATTTTTACGCATTCAGGGATGGTTGTGACTTCGGTTACACTGATTATGTTCTTGGTCATGACTTGTTCCACCGGGACATTGGGCAATTTCAAGAGTCTCTTGGTGACAATCAGGAAGTCCTTGGAGGTCCAACCCCATTCCACAGCTTGCTCAGTCCCACTGTAGGTCTTGGATATATTGTCCTCGACTGTAATCTCAGATAGTCGTATGTAATCGCTGACTGATATCACACCTGCTACACCTCCGGCTTCGTTGACCACCACAAGTGCATGCTTCCCAGCCATCTCCATAATCATGTATGACAGGGGGAGGGGAGTCTGATCCCATACTGAAATAATTTGGTGGTTAACAAAGTCTCCGATGCCCTTTTCGTCATATTTTCCGCTCTCTTCCAAGATTGCACCCAGAATGTCGGGTATTGATACAAGCCCCACGAGCTTGTCCTTATCCACCACAGGTAATCTCCTGTACTTCTTGTCCCGCATAATCTTGGCTGCCGTCTTCACATTAGTTCTAGGCGTAACAGTTACCGGATCTCTTACCATAAGCATAGCAAGCTGGTTCTCGTCCGCCTTCCGCAAGAGATCTGTTCTTGTGACTATTCCCACAAGGGTTGTAGTCCCTTTCTTCACGATAGGGAGTCCGTTGATTTGTCTCTCTGCCATAAGTAGCAAGACATCTTCTCTGGTGCCTGGTACTGATACGAAGACTACGTCTTTCTGCATGCAGTCTGCAACTTTCATTGTTGGAATTACTCCGGTGCAAGATATAGAGTGTCGTTGAGCCTGTTAATTCTTGTTGGACAATTGAGATGTCCAGCCTCAACGACAGAACAAGAATATGCTCTTTGCTGACCTTTTATGTCTATCTTTCATTTTAAAATGTTCATCTTCTGACACACTACCAAGGGTTCTTCTTTAGCCCCAGTAGGTAGCTGCTTGCATTACTCACCCAATGAATGACCAAGGTTACAAGGATAAGAATTGCGGGGTACACAGGATTTGGTTGTAGGAATGGAGCAGCAAGAATCAACGCCATCAGTATAAACCCGAGCTGATCCAGTATTGGCGATGGCGCACCACTACGGAGATTGACCCGTCTTTTTAGAAATGAACCAACCAAATCGCCAAGCAGGGCGCCTATCGATAATATCAATGCGATTGAAACCCCTGAGAAGAGTATGGCTTCCATGCCTTGTGACACCGCAAGATACTGCACCATATGCAACCTAACATATGGGGCAGCGATTGACTGTCCAACTCCAGTAAGAACACCGAAAAGAATTCCTGAAATGAACCCTCTGATTGTCTTGCCGTCCCCGAGGATTCTGTTGCCATCCCTAAACAGCAGCCCCGCGTCTATAGGCTTTCCTCCGCCAAAGATGACTGGAGTAGCATTGGCAACCCACGCTGGCAAGCCGAGCCACAGGGCGAGTCCAACTAGGGCCAGTTCTTCGTACATCAGCGTTACTCCTGTGCCAAATTCTCTTTTGGCTCCATTTCACTGTTTTCTTCTGTACTGCGTTTTGCGGTGAATCCCTTCATAGCAAGATACATCACACTCTTCGAGGGCTCGCCTTCCGGTACTAGCCTCTCCACGATTCTTTCTGCTCTGCCCCGCCCGACTCGCAACCGTATGGAATAGTCCTCATAAAACTCCATAATGTTCCGGGCGACGGGTTCGAACCCTCGTGATTCATCCATTCGTCCCCTCACCTGATTCAATACCATGACGGCCATATTTCGTTCCTTGGCAAGTCCCTTCAGGATTCCCATCTGTATATTCAGTTCTCGATGTGCTGCGTAGTTGATATTCTTGTCCTCAAGGGCGGCTCTATACAATCTTGTGAGGGTATCGACAACAACCAGCCTTGTCCCCTCTCGCGAATAGAGGTCGAGGTCATCTATGAGTGCCCCCTGTTCGCTGAAGCTCTTAGGGGAAAGAATGGTCACTAGATTCTCAATCTCATCAAGTTTCTTATTTGTAATCTGCTCAAGCCTTTCAATTGGTGATTCTCCCGCAGAATTCACGTAGACTGTTCCAACATCCAGACGACAAGCTGCGTTGACAAAATGAAGTGCTAAGGTTGTCTTACCAGCTGCCGCTTCGCCAAAAGCATGAGTTAGGTGTCCAGTGTGCAAACCTCCTTTGAGGATAAGATCCAATGAAGATACCCCTGTTGGAATAATCAAGGCGGATTTCACCATCTGTAGATTCTATCCAACGAGTCTTAAGGATACCTTAGTACGCGCATGTAATGACTCGCAGCGAAATTGCAGTAGCAACAAGGAATCCAAAAACGCTCTATCTTGTCATGGAGGTTCTAAAGGATCTAGATTTGGATTTCGTAGTCTGTGAGCCTGGTAGTGCAGAGTGTCAGGTTGCAAAGGTTATCATCACCACAAGTGACGAGGCAAGAGACCTAAAGCCCGAACAAATAGTCATTGTGGACGATAATCTTGATGAGGACTCCATGGTGATTGCTCTAATGCTTCACCTTCTGGACATAGAAAAACCAACAAGCATTGTTGTTGGGGTTGATCCCGGTATGCGATTCGGGTTGGCATTGATCATAGATGGCAACGTGATTCGGACTAAGATATCCTCCTCACCGAACAAGGCTGTCCAGTCCACCCTACGTTGGCTAGCAACTGTCAACGATAGCTTCTCTCAGGAGCCCGTGATACGTGTTGGTACTGGATCTAGCATGTTTGCAGCGTTCTTTCTTCGAGAAATCAATCCACATGTAGACAACACTTCGCTGGAGCTGGTTAACGAAGAGAATACCACGAAGGTTGGTGAATCGGACAAATCATCTGCCATTCTGATTGCCATGCGTCAAGGTCGGCCGGTGAAAGAATCGGATGATATCTTTGAAATCAGCGAAAGCCATGTGCAATCCCTGAAACATTTGGTGCTCGATATCACCAATGGGACTAGACGTGTTTCTACAGCTGATGCACAAGCGGTGCTGCAGGGCGACAAATCACTGGAATGGTTACTGAACGATGCTGGCTAATCACTGAAGAAAGCCTCCACCTGTTGAGCCACCATATCTGGGCTGTCAGGCATCACTTGTGTGACTTCATCCAACCATTTAGGCATGAAACGCCGGAGATACCCTGTTGCAAATCGTTGATCCAAGAGAATAATCACTCCGCGATCTTCCAGTCGCCGAACTGGTCGACCAGCCGCCTGAACCGCTCGAGTCATTGATGGCAAAACATAGGCATAGTCCCTTCCTCTGCGATTAAAGCGCTTGTCAAAGTATTGAATCAGTGCATCTGTTCGAGGAGTTGGCCTGGCATAAGGCACCCCTACAACAATAACACTCTCCATTGTGGAACTCGGAAAGTCGCCTCCCTCAGAGTTACGCCCTCCTTGCACTCCCAATAGGACGGCACCTCCCATCTCGCCTCTTGCTTTGAACTCCTCTATCAGGGTGTCGTTGTCACTGGTCTTCATCCCCTGCTTCTCTGAGTAGAGCTTCTTCCGCAGCCTCTTCTCCAAGCCTGCCCTGAGCAGGGAGCCGCCTACGGCATAACTCGTGGTGAAAATTCCAGTGTTACCTGGCGTAGCATGAGCAACTGCTACACAGTGGTCAACCATGCGACTGAATAGCGCATCAGATCGTGTCTTATAGGAAGTACCCACCCCCTCAATAATCATCGCCAACCTGTTTCGTTTAGCGAATGGGTTATGGAATGTCAACTTTGCAGTTTCAGGACCAAACCCTATCATCTCAGAAAAGGCATCGAGAGGGGAGAGAGTCCCAGAGATTGCAACCGAACTTCGCACCATTCCAAGTATTGGATTCGTGATTACAGTTGGATCAAGTGCCACAAGATCAAGCGAAACCCTTCTACTCTCTCTATTAGTCCGCGCCGACGCAATCATGAAGGTGTAGTCTTCTCGTTCAGAATAATCAACCCACTTCCGCATGAAGTCAGCAACTCTGTAAATTGTAGACCTAGGGAATTTTCCCGCCTTCAGAAGACCTCGTCGTATACTTGCTCCTTTGTCTTTCATGTGTGAAATTACTTCGTCTTCCGGTTCCATTCCCGCTTCCATAATCGCAATTTCAAAGATGACCTCCGGATCTACTATCCTTTCATCGTCTTCTTTCATCTCTGTTGAATTCTCTAGGATAACTTTTGCAAGCTCTCTACAGAAGTCCTTGGAAATTGTATCGTGGTAAGTTGTCGCCTCACGAATGGCCTGTCTTATCGTTCCCACGGATAGCGAATCGCTAGCAGAACTTAGGGCTGTAGAAGGTATATTGTGCGCTTCATCTTGAATTAAAACAACCTTTCCAAGAGGTGTTTCAAGTTCAGGCATAAACGCTTCCATAACAAACGGATCAAACACGTAGAGGTAGGAGAGGGCAACAACATCAACGACTTTGGCGAGCTTCTTGGCTAGTTCGTATGGGCAGAAAGTACGCTTCTTGGCGATTCTGACTATGTCCGGCGCCGTGAGAACTCCTGAAGGCACAATGTCAAGAACGTTCGCAGAATCCACTGCCTTCTTAATTCTCTCGTAGTACGCGCATTTTCCTGTCGCCTTCAACTGTCCACACACCTCACTGATGGGTGCGAGAAAGCCAGCATTCTCAAGAACGAAAGGGTTGAGACACATATGGCGCCTTCCTCTGAAAGAAACTCCAGTTACACCTTGCTTCTTCGATATCGCGTCAAGCTCTTCCATGACCCGATCTAGCTGTCTGTGCGTCCGTGCGCAATAGAGCACCTTCCCATTGTTTTCCAAAACCCATGGTAAAACTCCACATAATGTCACACAAGTCTTTCCAAATCCATTTGGCGCTTCGCAAACGATATCGTGTCCGCTTCTGACCTTGTCACTAATCTGAGTCATCATTTCTTTCTGGCCTTTACGAGGCTCATCATATGGAAAGAAGTCCATTGGAGCGGATTGTTCAGTCATGAAGATTCCAACGAAATCAGCAGTGTTTCTATTGATAACGATGTTGCTTGGCTTGCATGATTTCACCGTCCATCGTATCTGTTTATTACGTCATTGAGCATTACAGCATCCGGCGATAGAAATGAGTCTAGATGACATCAGAGAATTCGAATCCGAGTTCTCACAGGGTAAGCTTAGGGTTAGGGTAATTGACCTTGAGAATGGCTTACTGCTTCTCTTGTCTGACTCAGAAAAGTTTCGAATATCTCTCTCAGCTGTGGCAATTCCACCGGCTCATGGACGTAGAGAACCCGTTTCCACTGGCTTTCTCTCCACGGGTCTAGATGCAACGCTTGTACGCACTATAGCTGAGAGGGTTGCAGCGTGGACCAATCAGACCTGCATGCTGGTTATAGCGGTGAATGGTCTAAACAGGGAGCTGATGATGGAAATTATTACAATCCTGAAGAGCTACCTTGTGACATGAGATGTTCAGCTATTTCGCGCACCCACATACCCGTTTCGTCTAGTTCTTGAACGCGATTCAGGTACTCTTCCCAGTCTATCTCAAGCGCGCGTTCCCAATCACCAAAAATGGCTCGCAGATTATCAAGTGCATGTCTGTGGTACAAACAGAGCTCTGAGTCCTCTGCAACTTCACGGCCGCATACCGGACATACATTCACTTGCTCTTTCCTCCTATTTTACGCTTCGAATAGCTCCCTCTACGCTTCTCAAGCTCCTCAAGGTCTTCCCGACGGCCAGGACATTCAGCCCAGTTGATGCAGGTTTCCCATGCCCTTCTTCTAGAGGTGATCTTAATCATTTGATGTCCACAATGCGGACACATTTTGTCCAGTGGAGATATCACACCGCTTTGAGGCAGTGGATATGTCTGTCTACATTTCCCTTCCCTATAGTTTGAACAGCCTAGAAACCGCTTTCCCGTCT
This sequence comes from Candidatus Thorarchaeota archaeon, assembly GCA_030642465.1. Taxonomy (GTDB): domain Archaea; phylum Asgardarchaeota; class Thorarchaeia; order Thorarchaeales; family Thorarchaeaceae; genus WTCK01. The sequence continues at coordinate 10,951 of DAOWNS010000010.1, forward strand.
TTGATGAAGATATTATGCTCAGCGTTCCTACTTTGCAGGTTGGGCATGATCCAATCTCTTGTTTTTCCTTCCAGTATCTTTGAAGACCGCTAACCAAGGTGTTTCCTATTGCTGTTTCCATCGCCTTGAATCGTTCAAGGATTTTGAGAAGTTCTCTCTTAGCGTCCACCAACACTTGCTCTCTATCGGTATCTCCATCTTGAATACCCTCCATCTGTTTCTCAAGATGTCGAGTTAGCTCAACAGATAGCATCTCAGGTACATACTGCTCCAAGGTTTCGAAGAGTGCATAGCCCAAGGTCGATAGTTCGAACCTGTCATTCAAGACATACCCTCTTGACCTGATAGAATCAGCAATTCTTGAACGAGTTGCCTTTGTACCCAAATTCTCTCTCTCAAGAGCTTTGAGCAGGCTCGAGGGATTGTAACGTGGAACGGGGGAGGTCTGCTTGTCATCTACATGTACTGAAATAAGTTGTATCGAATCTCCTTTCTCTATCGGTGGAAATTCCTTTTCATTCGTAGTTGCATATGGCTGGTAATACTCCATCCAACCCTGCTTCAGCACTCTGAGCCCGCGAACATGGAATAGATGCTTGTTACACCTGACATCAGCTCTGCGGCTCTCCTTGACAGATGGCTCTCCAAAGAGCGCAAGGAATCGCCGAACGACTAAATCGTAGACTTTCTTCTCGCTGGGAGTGAGTCGACGAGAGGGCTTAACTCCTGTAGGATGTATTGCTGGATGTGCTGGGTCATCTTTCTTACCTTGAATAGGCGTGAGCATTCCGGCATCAAGCACACGTTTAGCTAGTGAGCCGTATTGCTTGAATCCGCTGAGTCCATGGAGTATCTCTTTCACATCAACGCTCGCTGGAATTCTCTGACTACTGGTGCGTGGGTATGAGATCAGAGCATCCAAGTAGAGTTTCTGTGCAAGAACGAGCGTTCTACTAGGCTTGAATCCGAAGTATCTGTATGACTCTGCTTGCAGCCCGCTCAGATTGAACGGAATTGGCGGTCGATGTGTGCTCTTCCTCTTCTCAATTGAATCAACATGTGCTTGCTTCTCCTGAAGTTCACCACCAATTGCATCGGCCTCTTTCTTGATGTCGATTCGTTTCCTAGAGTATTCCAGTTCAATTTCGACTCCGTCGTGGTCGCCCATGGCTTTTATGGTCCAAAATGGGACCGGCACGAAGAGGTTGATATCCTGCTCTCTTTTCGTCACAAATGCGAGTGCGGGACCCTGAACTCTACCAGTTGATACGATCTTGAACCAGCCTGTAGTGTTCTTGATAGCAAGAGTTAGGGCGCGAGTGAGGTTTATTCCATAGAGCCAATCGACCTCATGCCGCACCTTACCCGCCTCGATCAGGGGGAACTCCAACGTTAGTGACATGTTCTCATAGGCATTCTCTAAATCCTTGGCTGTGAGTGATGAAAATATCATTCTCTTTGCATTTGCAGGGTCCGTTCCACACGCATACTTGACTGTTAGATAACCAATCAGGCTCCCTTCAATGTCGTAATCAGTAGCAACTACAAATTCATCTGCTTCTTTTGCAAGCCTCTTGATCAGCTTGATGATTGGCTTGATTCCAGTCGCTTTCTTGACGACTTCATATTTCGGAACCCATTCTGTTTCGAGTCTAGGGTATGTCCACCCTTTCTCTGTCTGGCGGAGATCATACAAGTGCCCTAGTGCGTAGGCTACAACGAGGATGTCATTGCCTCTCTTGAATTCGTAGTATGAAACTTGCCCCTTCTTGACTTCACTCAAAGACCCCTGTTGATTTAACGCTTCAGCAATTCGTTTCGCGGCAGTGGGTTTTTCAGAGATAATCAAAACTCTCGACAGTTTGACTCGCCTCTCTCGAATCTGGTGGGATAAACCAGTTCAGTCTAGTGATCCTTGGGCTAGTACAAATGTGCATTTCACGATAGTCTTAAAAGCAGACCGCCAAACGGCACCTTTCGAGGTCGAACAGATGAAACCATGGTGGCCGCGATTCATAGTCAAACCACGTGTGCGACTTGCTAGGCCGAATTTCGGAATGCCCTCACGGCCTCCAGAAATTCTTGTATTTGGTGTATTTTTCTTTGTTATACTGTTCGTTCTCGGTGGAAACATCTATACTCTGGTGAAAAACCCCCCAGCCATAGCAACTGGGCCAAACAATGAACCCATCATAGTCTACCCGGCCCTCGATGTCCAGCTGGGGCTGGAAGGCATGGTAGCTTCGGTTGTAATAATGATTGGAGTCATTGGTCTGGGACTAATCTATTACAGTTCTAGATACGTTTTCCAACCAAGTTACGCAATGCGTCTCATGGCTCTCGGAGTGATTCTGGCTGGAGCAGCTTTCCTCATTGTTACCTATCTTATGATGCTGAAAACTCCAAGTAGACAGGGCATCATTCCAATGCTTGATGTAGTCCAGACTTTAGCCTAGCACGTGGTACTCTATCTTGCTGCTCGACATCAGATGAGTCAAGAGGTCCTCTGCAATCTGAAGCTTAATCCTCTTCCGTTTATTGGCACGGAAATCCCCGTCACGATTGGGTTTTGACCATTTGCCTACGGTTGTCCCAAAATCCATCCCTGCGAGTACTATGCGTCTTGGCCCATTCTGGGCAATGATATAGCACGCTCTATCTCCGTCAGTGAAGCCACCCCAGAGAAATACACTGTTTGTGGGTTCAGTCTGGGTGCTTCCCAATATCTTCCCTAACACTGGAACGTATTCTCTCACTGTTTCCATGTTATCACCATGAGCATGAACAATGGCCAGGGTTCCACGCTCTACTGCATCCCTAATGTGCTCCATTCGTCCATCAAGGTCAGTAACAATAATATCACAGTTTAGTCCCCGATTCACAAACGCTGATATCGCTCCATCCGCAGCAACGTACACGGCATCATCAAATTCCTTTAATCCAATCACAGTTTCAAGATGCCGCTCTAGAGACGGGCCCGCTCCGCATACTATCACTGTGCGTTCAGTAACAAGTTTCTTCAGATTACGAAGTAGTGGTTCAGGGTCTATATTTTCAAGTAAGTCTGTGAGTAGGGCTGTAGCCCTGCGGTCTGCTTGAACATCGAGCCCAAGTCTATCAACGATATCCAGATAGAATGGTTTCCACTCTTCCCATCGCATGTAGAACTACTCCGCGCTCCCCCAACTCTCACTTTCTGCAGACACTCTCCTCAGTGCCTTTCCTACCTTCGCAGCAATCTTGCCCTCGTTCACATCGTGTGTGCGGATTAGATTAGCGCCATTCGCCACAGCTATAGATGTGGCTGCAATTGTACCCGTGAGTCGCATGCTTGGATTTGGCTGACTGAGTAGATCTCCAATGAAAGCCTTCCTTGAAACACCAACAAGCACAGGGTACCCCAGATTGCAGAATCTATCCAGCTCTCTGATGAGTTCCAGATCCACCTCTGTTGGCTTGCCAAATCCAATACCCGGGTCAACAATGATTCTTTCCTGCGGTATGCCAACAGATAGAGCGGTTTTGACACTTCTTTCAACTGAATCAAAGGACGCTTTCAGGGTCTGACAGGAGCCTCCACATTCAGCCATCAGCACAATAGGCACGCCACGATTGGCAACAAGTTTTACCATTCTCTTGTCTCTGGTAAGCCCTGAAACATCATTTACTAATGAAACACCAATGTCGATAGCGGCCTCTGCAACTTCTGATCGGGCTGTGTCTATCGAAATCGGAACTCTTGTGTTCCGAACAATGTACTCCAGATTGCTAGTCACTCTCTCAAGCTCAACTTCAGCAGTCACCTCGGGAGTACCATAGATTCCTCTTGGTGCGGTTGATGCGCCCCCGACATCAATGATGTCAGCACCTTCTTGTTCCATGCTGTTGATGGCCTTGACCAATTGTTCACGGTTATCCACGATTGAGTCGTGGAAAAACGACTCTGGGGAGAGGTTGATGATACTCATGATTCGCGGGGGAAAATCAGCTCCAACCTTGAGCCCATCTATGTCCACGGTGTGATGTTTCACGACAAAGTAACCTCTGGTGCTGAGCGATACAGAAGAAGATAAAACCTAGCTCATTTCGAGTGAGCCTGAATGACTTGGAGCTACTAGCATTGAACGACAAACTCCGCCGACCTCAGCTATTCGAATGGCACAAAACTCATGGAGACATAGTTCCTTTTGCAGGCTGGGAGATGCCTGTCAGATACACGGACATCCGAAAGGAACACTTAGCCGTAGGAACGCGGTTGGCATATTCGATACTTCGCATATGTATCGTTTCTTCATTAGAGGTCCTCAGGCAGCACAATTTCTGCAAACAGTCACCACGAATAATGTGAATAAACTGAAGGTGAGCGGAGGGCACTACACGACGTGTCTCAACGAGCAAGGAGGAATTCATGATGATTTGATGCTCTACAGAATCGCTGAGCACGAATATATCTGGATCACCAATGCATCGAATGGCCCAAAGATCACACAGCATCTACTGACAGAGGCCGCTAATTTCGAGGTTGAGGTGGAGGACAAGACAAGCGAGATTACTATGGTTGCTGTTCAGGGCCCAAAGGCGCTCTCCTTGCTGTCCAAATTGGCTGGAACCGATGTAAGCGAATTCCCAAGGTTCAGCTGCAATCTCATCAAGCTGGCAGAACATGACTGCTACTTGTGTCGAACCGGTTACACTGGGGAGGCGGGCGCCGAGATACTACTTCTCAATACTCCCTTCAATGATGAAGGAAAGAGCAGAGCAGTTGCATTCTGGGAAGAACTGCTTAAGCAAGGTGCGGAATATGGTGTGAAACCATGCGGTCTCGGTGCAAGAGATTCCACACGATTGGAGGCCGGTTTCGTTCTCTATGGCCACGAGCTAAAGGAAGACATCACTCCCATTGAAGCACGAATACGCTATGCGGTGAAGTTCAAAGTTGAGCCACACTACATCGGATATGCTGTGTTGAAGAAACAGAAGGAAGAGGGAGTAGAGAAGACGCGTATCGGGCTTGTCATGATAGACCGTGGGGTTCCGCGGCAACACTACAATGTTCTATTCGACGGCAACGAAATTGGCCAAGTCAGTAGTGGTGGCGTATCTCCTCTCTTGAAGAAGGGCATAGGATTGGCCTTCGTCACTCCAGGCACGGTCAATGAAGGCGACACCATTGAGATAGACATCAAAGGACGACTACGAAAAGCTCGTGTGAGCAAGTGGCCATTCTTTGACCCGAAACGTTATGGTGAGAACCGCACCAAGTGATGGTAACTGATTTAAAGGAGCCCAAATCACTTCGAACTCGAAGGTGTAATCCTATGACAAAAGGCACCGCAGTTATTGAAGGACTATACTACAGTAAGGCTCACGAATGGGCCAAAATTGAAGGCGACATCGTGATTGTGGGTATCACAGACTATGCTCAGAACTCACTGCACGAAATCACTTTCGTAGAAATCAGTGATGTGGGGTCATCACTCAAAGTTGATGAAGAGTGCGGCCTTGTTGAGTCTATGAAGGCATCATCAGATCTCTTCACACCCCTAGCTGGAGAAATCGTCGAAGTGAACGAGGGCTTAGAGGACGCGCCAGAACTTGTCAATGAAGATCCCTACGGCAAGGGATGGATGTGGAAGATTAAGCCATCCAATCTCGAGGGCGACTTGAAGGCCCTCATGGACGCCAAGAGCTACAGCAAATATACTGCATCCCTCTAGCAAGAGTTTGGCGCCCCGGGCGACAGATTCTCCTAGGAAGTACCTATGCGGATTGGGGGTCTTTGGATTTGGCCCCCAACCATTCCTATTCAATTGGCTTTGCCCAGACTCCATCTCTCAGTTATCTAAACTCCTTCACACCGCATAACTGACAGGAATTCTCCTCGCATCCACGGTTGGTCTTCATTTTATTCTGAAGTGTACAAGCTCTGAACTAACAGTAACCTTTTTAGCGAATCCAAGTTTGCCTCGAACTAATTCGAGTGCAAACGGAGAGAACTTGCTGTATGTCTAGATTTAGCAGACTCAAGAAAACAACCGTAAAATTCCTGCGGCAGGTCTTTCACAAACCCAAAGCCAAGATCTCGCGAGGCTCCATTATCATAGTGCTCGCATTGACTATCATATTCTTTGTGGCTCTGGGGCTGCGTCTGCAACCATTACTGGACTCCCAACCAATTGTGCGCGCTTTTGACCCATGGCTTCAGTTGAAACTCACATCGTATATCACAGAGAATGGAATCTCGGCGTTTTTCACGTGGTATGATGACTCCTCATGGGTGCCATTCGGTCGAGACGTATCTAGCGCCGTGTACCTTGGAGTGCCATTCACAACTGCTTTCTTCTATTGGTTCTTGAATGCAATCGGTATCAGTGTAGACTTGATATACGTCGCCATAGTCTTGCCCGCTTTCATGGGGGCACTCACGTGTATGGTTATCTTCCTACTTGGCAGGGAACTTCACAGCAACAGCGTTGGATTGTTCAGTGCGCTCTTTTTGGCATTCATTCCAGCTTTCATGCAGAGGACGGTCGTCGGTTTCTTTGACAATGAGTGTATAGGTGTTTTCGCCATTGTACTCACTTCATACTTCTTCATTAGAAGCACAA
>DAOWNS010000359.1 GCA_030642465.1 Candidatus Thorarchaeota archaeon
CCATTTTCTCATTGACTTGGATTATCTTCAAGTCCTTGTCGAGAATACTAATTCCGTCTTGGATACTTGCAAAGATGTTAGCAAGAAATCGCTCTCTCTCCCTGAGGGCGTCCTCAGCTTTCTTGCGATCTGTGATATCCCGTATGGCCGCGACTACGCTCTTGCCATCTTCATGTCGACTTAGGATTGCTGAGAACCATCGAGTTCTATTTCCGATTTCTAGCCAGTAATCGATAGTATCTGCATTGCCTGTTGTTCTGACGTTCCTAACCTTCTCCAGGTACTCTTCGTTAACATGTGTCGGAAGCACGTCAGCAAGGCTTCTTCCTAGGAGATCTTCTGGAGGCACGATGAGCAAATCCTCCGAGCTTGCATAAACTTGTGCGGTGCGATCCTTTTCGTCATAGACAAGCACGAGGTCTTGCATGGAGTTGACGAGTGTCCGATGTTTCTCTTCACTCTCGCGAAGTTCATCCTCAGCTCTCTTTCTGTTGGCAATATCTCTCGTAGTCGCGATTACAAATGCATTCTTTCCCTGCTCATCTCGCACCAACCAAGTCCGAATCATCACGGGAACAATAGTTCCATCTTTCCGCACCAATTCCTTTTCGTATTCATCTGAATAGCCGCGCCGCATTACTTGAGTTTCATGAATTACCTGCTCTCGTTCCTGCCACCTTTCTGGTGTGAGCTGACGATAGTTCATCGAGAGTAGCTCTTCTTGACTGTAACCCATCATGTCCGAAAACGCGTGATTCACTTCAAGGAACATACCGTCCAAGTTAGTGAAAGCAATTCCATCCATACTTGTATCGAATAACATGTGGTACTTCTGCTCGGACTTCCTCAGCTCCTCTTCCGCTTGCCTCTTCTCAGTGATGTCAAGCATAACGGCCTGGATTGTAGCTTCTCCCTCGAAGTCTGTGGTGATAGCGTATCCCTCAACTAGTCTGACTCTGCCATCCTTTCGAACCACCCTGAACTCCGCACGGGGCGGCATCTTCTGGTCGCCCAAAATGTCTGCGAATCCCCGAATCAAGAGGTTTCGATCATCAGGATGTATCATTTCCCAAATGTCTTCCATGTCCATGTTGGTAGATTCTTCAATCGAAATCCCGGTGATGTCTGCAAAGGCTTGGTTGATGAACACAATTCCCGTTTCTTGGATCAAGACGATACCTTGGAATGACTGCTCTGAAAGCTGCCGGTATTTTAGCTCGGATCTTCTCAAAGCTTTTTCGGAATTCTTTCTGTTGGATATGTCGCGAACAGTAGCCCAGTAACCGACAGGCTTGTCATCTTCATCTCTCTCAAGGTAAACCCTAAGCTCAATGGGCACCAAGGAACCATCCTTTCTTCTGTATTCCTTCTCATAGAGCTCAGAATAGCCTTTCGCGAGAGTCTGTTTCTCCATGATCTCAGCTTCCATCGATTGCCACTTCTCAGGAGTCAAATCCATATACGTCATGCTGAGTAGCTCTTCCCCAGAGTATCCATGCATTTTCAAGAATGCCGCATTGAACCCCAGAATCTTGCCACTTAGGTCGGTTCTAACATAACCATCCCGCATTCCCTCAAACAGTCTACGATACCTTACATCAGATGCGTCGACCATAATATCATCCCCCGTAACGAGTGTCAGCCCTGAACCTTCTCGGGGCGTATTCTGCAGCGCAATAGCAACACCGATTCCTTATGCTCGGAGTAACGCACATCATTGAAATCTCAACTCGCGTTTCGTAGTGTATGCAATCTGCTGGACACATGAGTGTCTAGCAGGGTCTGTGTTCAAACATTTTTCTTCTTGTCTAAGCCAAGGGTCCCCACATGGCTCAAGACAACATTCGAAGCACGACCCTCCCATAATAATTTTGAACAATTGATTTTAATCTTTGTGCA
>DAOWNS010000361.1 GCA_030642465.1 Candidatus Thorarchaeota archaeon
ACAAGCTTCACGCGGAGCATGCTCATAGCGTCGAACTGTTCAATGATTTCAGCGCGTTTGTCTAGAATGGAGATGGCACCTCGCGCCTTGTACTCAGCCGCTTCATCGAATCTTACTAACAGATCAATCTGTTCGTCAGTGTCCAATGTATCCAGCAGTGACTTGTCAATTTTGGTGAAGGGGGAGACTTCCTCGTTGTCAGCCTGCGGAGTTGCCAGGGCTGCTGTGGGTGAGCTAAGCAAGATTATCAGGAGTACCATGACGGCCAGAGGCCTCACAGTATCCATGCTCCTCATCTTCCTCAACCCTACCATGTGCCCATCACTTCTCTATTTTTCCGGTAATCAGTCCTCTTGTGATAGCGATATAGTAGTCGACCATATCGGCGACAGCCTTAGTCTTGACAATCTTAATCGCGATTTTCTTGTCCTTTAATGCAGTCGCGCATCTTTCAGCGATGATCTGCAAAGGCTCGTCTGTAAAGATCTTCAGCAGTTCTCCGCGCTGAAGTACGAACCTGACTCCTGTGATGTTTTCAAGCACTTTCCGCGCACGCGGGTCAACCTCTTCGAGCACGATTCCGACGCTGAATCCTCTTGATGGCATTGTTTCCTTGAGGCTCGCAGGAGTGCCAAATGCAACCAAGCTCTTCCCTCGCATGAAGACTGCAACCTTGTCACAGAACTCTGCCTCAGATGGATAGTGTGTGACAACCACAATGGAAGTGCCGTACTCTTGGTTGATATAGGTCAGGTAGTTCCAGAGCTCACTACGGTTATCCGGATCCAGTCCACTGGTTGGCTCATCCATCAGGAGCACCTTGGGCCTATGGGCAAGAGCTATTGCAATGGACGCTCTCCTCTGCTGCCCCCCGCTGAGCTCCCGAGTCGCATTGTTGCCCTTCTCTTGAATATCAAAGTCCCTTAGGAGTGCCTTTCCTCTTTGAATAAGCCGCCACTCGGGAATGTCATACTGCTTACCGAATGCGATAATGTTCTCAAGCGGAGTGAAGGTTTCATACATGTAATCAAGATCTTGCGGACAGTAACCGAAAAAGTGACGGACCTTGCTTGTCTGTTTCGAGTCTATTCCTGCTATTCTGGCTACTCCTGTGCTTGGTATGTCACCGATTAGCGCTTTGATAGTGGTCGTCTTTCCTGCACCAGATTCGCCTATAATCGCTAACATTTCGCCCTCTTGAATGGAGAAAGAAACGTTCTCAATCAGTTTCTTGCCGCCTCGGACTGTGACAGTTAGATTGCGCGTAGACAACACATCCCTGTAGGCTGGCGCTTCCTTCCAAGCGAATGGCTGAACATAGACCTTCTCCGCGAGTATCGTTAGATTAGGATTCGAACTCGGACCAATGAGAAGCTGCGGCTGGGCGATAATGAATATTTTTGGATCTCCTACAGAATCTTCCGGCTCAACCCGTACTTCAAGGAAACCCTCGAGCAGGATGGGTGCAGGTTTCAAAGAGGCGCCGACAAGGTTTCCCCGAATCAGTATCGGCAGTTTGTCGGAGGCTCTTCTCCCCCAAACAGTGCAGGAAACCTGGCGGCTCTGCCTCACCTTTTCCAGGTCCTTCACAGCCTGCTGAAGGTCGCGTCCATCGTAATAGAGGTCATCATCTAGGTTTCTCTTCAGGTAGTTCTGCAAGGTGACTTGGGTGGCGGCAACATCCTCATTTGTGGCACCTTCTCCTCCCACGGTCAGAACCGTGTCCAGATTTCCAACCTTCTTCCGGCGCAGGTCCTCTTCGACAAGCACTGCAATGCGTCGAGTTAGCACTCCTTTCCGAAACTTCAGTATCCTGCCCTTAAATCGTACTTCATTTCCCGTTGCATTAAGTACGCCTTGCACGTCACAGT
>DAOWNS010000187.1 GCA_030642465.1 Candidatus Thorarchaeota archaeon
GTTCCTCGCCTCCTTCAGAGATTCTTTGCTGACCTCTCCTTCACCGACTCCCGGACAATTCTTGTCACTCAAGAAGTACTTCTCACCGTTGTATTCAAGCGGGAATGCCTGGCATGAGATAGGTCTCGAGTACCTTATGGTACACCCGTTTGACTCTTCGTGATAGAAGATGCACGCAGACTGTTCCGCATCGCTCTCCAGAGGTTTCCGAAATGTTTCGAGAGTAAGAGCCTCATTCTCGTTGGTTGGCATGCGCAGAGTGATTCCGGGCAAGATTTGAGAAAGGTAATCTTGACCTGTCCATCTTGCAATATCACCTATGGTGACATTAATGCGTGGTCGAATATGACACGCCTTTGTATCGCATTTCTGTTCAAGGCACTTAAAGCTGAATTTGGATTTCTCACTCATGTCTAGTCACCTTCCTTCTGGAACGTTCGGTTGCGTGTTCTGGCAATCTCTTAATCCTTTCGTCAGAGGAATGGTTTGATGAGCTCGGTTTAGGCCGAAAGGTATTTTATCGAATATTTGCCGCACTGCAACTAGCAAAGGTCTGCAATCTGGCTAGACCTCGGAGCGCGCAACATGTCCGAGCACGAATGGCATAGCAAAGATGTAGAATACGCCATGAAATATCTTGACACTACGATGGAGGGAATCACAGGTTCCGAGGCGCAGACACGTATCGAAACCCACGGGTACAATGAGCTAGTCGCCATTGACCGCATAGGGCCATTCCAGATGTTCCTGAACCAGTTCAAAGACCCCATGGTCATTATCCTTCTTGTTGCCATTGTTATCTCCGTTTTCACATCAATATTCGGGGGTGAAGGGGAGCATGGATTCATTGACGCCATTGTGATCTCTGCCATTGTAATCTTCAATGCCGTATTCGGTTTTGTTCAGGAATATAAGTCAGAACAAGCACTTGAGGCTCTCAAAGAGATGGCTGCACCGCGGGCCCTTGTCATGCGAGATGGCCTTTGGATAGAGATTGACTCGAAGGAATTGGTCCCAGGCGATGTTGTTGCGCTCGAGTCTGGAGCTCGCGTTCCTGCAGACGGCAGGGTCATCCATTCTGTTGGATTCTCCATAGATGAAGCGGTTCTCACCGGAGAATCAATGGCTGTACGTAAGGTTGTAGATACACTTCATCTTCGCAACCCAGTAATAGCTGACATGACGAATATGGTTTTTTCTGGCACCACCGTTGTGTCTGGCAAGGGCCGAGCGGTTATTACAGATACTGGAATGAACACGGAGTTCGGAAAGATTGCCGAAATGGTCCAAGAGAGCGAGAAGGATATGACTCCTCTTCAGCATGACCTTGACGACCTGGGAAAGAAGCTAGGAATTGTTGTGATCTTACTGGTTGTCATCGTTTTCGCTGCAGAGGTAATTCGCAATGTAGGCGGGCTGATGGAGGAGCTTCTAACGGCAATCGCCCTTGCAGTTTCCGCTATCCCCGAGGGGCTCCCTGCGGTTGTAACAATAACACTTGCCATTGGAGTCCAACGAATGGTGCAAAAGAATGCAATCGTCCGTAGACTTCCCTCTGTTGAAACACTTGGCTCTACCACTATCATTGCTTCTGACAAGACGGGGACCATCACGAAGAATGAAATGACGGTGACGAGTTTATTCGTGAATGGTATGAGTATTGACGTAGAAGGCGTCGGGTATAACAAGGTCGGGAAGTTCTTACAAGCCGGAAAGGAGTTTGACGTTCATCAAGACCCTCACGTCATTAAGCTACTTGAGATAGGTCAGCTCTGCAGCAACGCCTTGCTTCAAGAAGATCTATCGGGCGCAGGTGATTGGACCATTATAGGCGATCCGACTGAGGGCGCTCTTTTAGTGGCGGCAGAAAAAGCCGATATATCATACGACAAAACACGGAATACGTATACTGAGATAACGGAGCTCTCTTTCGATTCAGCTAGGAAAAGGATGACCTCCATCAGCAAGGGTCCTGATGAAAGCCTAACGGCGTTTTCCAAGGGTGCTCCAGAGGTTCTCTTGTCTCTCTGTAGTCGCATTTACGAGAATGGCACTGTTAGACCATTGGAGGCGAAAGAGCGCGAGAGTATCCTCGAAGTAGCCGCTGGTTTCGCTGAGAAAGCCCTTCGGATTTTGGCTTTCGCCTACAGAGACCTTGACCATGAGATTCCCGATTGGGACGCCGAGGAAGTAGAGAAGGACCTTGTATTTGTTGGGCTTCAGGGAATGATTGATCCGCCACGCGATGAGGTTCTTGAAGCGATGGCTACATGTGCAAAGGCGGGAATTCGTCCAATCATGATAACCGGTGACCACGAACTCACGGCACGAGCTATTGCCCATGAAGTCGGTCTCATTGAACGTGATGGTCAAGTCATCACCGGGGCTAAAATTGATGATATGACTGACGAGGAGTTTGACGCCATTGTTGACACATGCAACGTTTATGCAAGAGTGGCTCCTGAACATAAACTACGTATCGTCGAGGCACTCAAAAGCCACGATCAAGTCGTCGCCATGACAGGCGATGGTGTCAATGACGCTCCAGCGGTGAAGGCCGCAGACGTAGGGATCGCGATGGGAATACGGGGCGCAGATGTCACGAAGGAAGCCTCCGATGTTATACTGGTTGACGACAACTTCGCGACCATTGTTTCAGCTGTTGAGAAGGGTAGGGAGATTTATTCCAACATCCGCAAATTCGTTCGCTTTTTGCTGGCAGCTAACTTCGATGAGGTATTCCTCATTTTTACAATCATAATGATTGGACTGCCCTTGCCAATCACTGCAATTCAGATACTCTGGCTAAATCTTGCCACTGACGGGTTCCCCGCTCTGGCTCTAGGTGTTGACCCTCCTGAGAAGGGCGTGATGGATCGGCCTCCAAGGAAACCTGGCAAAAAGATGATGGACCGAGGCATGATGTCCTTCATCCTTGTGGCTGGCTTTGTTGCATTCCTAGCCTCAGCTACTGCATTTTTCTGGTCACTGACAGTATACGGTGGCTGGATTCCCGGCCTTACTGGGGAAGCCGTGAACTGGGCTACAGATGTGTCAAGTGTTACTGGTCTGACATGGGATTATGTGTTAACACATGCACGTACAACAGTTTTCGCAAGTGTTGTCTTCTTTGAGCTGCTTTTTGTATGGAACTGTCGGGATGAGTACCATCCTGTCTGGAAGACACACATCACCGAATCGAAAGCGTTGATGATTGCGGTTATGTTCTCATTTGTGTTGACTCTGGTTACCATTTACGTGCCATTTGTGGCGGCCTTGTTCCAGTGTGTTCCGTTAAACCCCCTGGATTGGGTTGTAATAATTCTCGCATGTATACCTGCCCTCTTGATACCGCCTCACATTCTGTTTGGTCACCACAAGGAAGAAAAACTTGCGGCCGCTGCCGAAGCTAGCACATAGTTTGATGGGCTACGACGGCAGCCTCTCTTCAAGCCAGGAGAACATATCTGCCACAAATTCGTCCCCGCCTGGTTCCTCGAATGGGTCATGGTAGAGACCCGGATAGAGCTTGAATGTCTTGTCAGAGGAGGCTATTGTGTCGAAGAACGCTTTGTTCTCCTCCGGAATAAGTATGAGGTCATCCCCTGCTTGCTGCATCAGAACTGGCAACGTGATCTTCGGACCCAGTTTAGCTCCTTCCACACGAGCTGCTAACCCCTCAGTGGCGAAGCGCGGAGTTACATCGTCCACTCTAAGCGGGTCTTCCCGATTTCGCCTAACAACTTCTGGGTTTCGTGAGAGCAAATCGAAGTTGAGGCCGTTGCTGAAGGTTTTCTTGACATTGAGCTTGGAGAGAAGCTTTGCCATAATCTTAAGCCCCGCACTTATTTCCAGCCTCTCGGAAACAGCAGGACACGGAATAATAATGCCATCCAGCTCGTCCGGATATGTGACGGCATATCTGATGGCATGCAAGCCCCCAAGAGAATGTCCAAACATGTAAGTGGGCTTGCTTGGTATTCTGTCCTTGAGCTGTGTAACTAGACTATTCATATCTTCAATGTACTCGTCAAATCTCTCAATATGCCCCTTCAAACCCTGATTCTTGCCAAAACCCCGCGAATCCGGTGCGAAAAATGCCATGCCCTTCGTCGCGAAACTCTCACCGTGAAACGACATCAGGCCGCTGTGAGACCCCAATCCATGAATTCCTATTACAAGCGCACGCGGTTCAGCATCTGGAAGCCAAGCACGAAGGAACAGCTTTGTCCCATCATATCCAACATATTCACTCTCTTCAGTCTTCATTGTGACCACCTCTCTAGTAGAGTGCCTTCCCTGCTATTTGTCTTGTGGACTCTGTGCGATTCCTA
>DAOWNS010000303.1 GCA_030642465.1 Candidatus Thorarchaeota archaeon
ATGGAACATGTTCAGATCGATATAGTGTGGAGCCTTGCTGGAGCACCCAATCCCGGAAACCAAGAGAATCTCATGGCGGGGAACATCTAGCTCGATTACTGCTTTCTTGAGAGCGGCCAGTATTCCAAAGTTGCCGCACCCAGTGCACCAAGTTATTGCCTGTTTTCCTTCAAGCTCCTCAATTGTAATCATGCGATACCAGCCTCCTTTAGCTGCGTAATGACCCACTGCCCGGTCATCGGTCGCCCGTCGTACTTGTTGATATGATGGTCCACGCTAAGGCCAGTTTCCATTCGAACTAGCCTTGCGAACTGTGAAGTTGCGTTCTGTTCCACAGACACGACCTTCTTAGCATTCTTGAAGACCGTGTTCAATATCTTAGTCCTCAATGGATATACGTCACAGAAGTGCAGTTGATTGATTGACACCCCCTCAGCATTGAGAATGTTGACGGCTTCATTGACTGAACCCCATGTTGACCCCCAAGTCAACAATGTTATGTCAGCGATTTTTCTACCATAGGTTATGGGCGGTTTCAGAAGCTTGAGTATGTGAGGCACCTTCTTCATCATCTTCTCAACCATTGCATTGCGCAGGTCAGGGTTCTCCGTAATGTGACCATTCTCCGAGTGGACGTTACCGGAATGGACAACTATCTTGCCAGGGTCGCCCGGGAAGGCTCTTGGGGATACGCCATCTTCAGTGAGTTTGTACCTAAGATACTCCGGGTCCGGACCTGCAGTAGCAATTTGACCGCGGTCCACGTGAACGCTCGTGACATTGAAGCGAGGGATATTCATCATCGAGTCAGCATAGTACTGGTCTCCAAGTATCATCACAGGAACCTGAAACTTATCGGCCAGGTTGAAGGCGCGCGTGGCAACTTCAAAACCTTCGACTGGATCCTTTGGCGCAAGCAAGATACGTGGAAACTCACCTTGGCTCGCGTGTGCCATGAAGAGAAGGTCCGATTGTTCAGTTCTTGTGGGCAATCCCGTGGCGGGACCAGGTCGCTGAGCATTGTATATCACAATAGGGGTTTCTGTGATTGCTGCTAGTCCGAGGGCTTCGACCATGAGGGAGAACCCGCCGCCAGAGGTTGTCACGAAAGATCTAGCACCCGCAACCGATGCTCCGAGAGCCATTGTTATCGCTGATAGCTCATCCTCTACCTGAAGGGTTCCTATGTTTAGCTTGTGAGCCTGTGACACGATGTCCTGAAAGACCTGTGTGGAGGGACTCATGGGGTAAGCAGAAATCCACTTCACATTGGACGCCATTGCCCCAAGAGCTAGAGCACGGTTTCCATTGATGAAGAGGAAATCTTTGGACGGGCCTTTCTTGACAGAGCTAAGGTTTTGACTGCAGGTCCCTGAGAATTGTTCAGTGGTTAGATCGAACAGTGTTTTTGCGACTGCGACATTGCTGGCGACAACCTTCTTGCCCTTCCTCTCAAACTTGGCTGTAAGGGCGTCCTCAACTAGCTTGAATGGGAATTGTAGCACTGCGAGAGCCGCGCCAAGAGCTGCAGCATTTGTCATTCGCGTGCTTCCACCCACTTCTTTTGCTATCCTCTCTAAAGGCGCCGAGAGATGACACGATTCTAGCTCATCAAACTCGATTCCTTCATCAAAGATAATTACACCACCCTCGGTCAAGCGGCTGCGTTGCTCTACAATGGCATCCTTGGTCATTGCTATGATGAGGTCAACCTTGTCAGTAGCAGCGTAAATTGGCGAATCACTCACTCGAATCTGATTGAAATTGTATCCTCCTCTGATTCTTGATTCAAAATCCTTCAAGACGTGGACATAGAATCCTGTCTTGACGAATACCTGACTTATCAGATCACCAATGGTGTCTATGCCTTGTCCGGCTTGGCCACCTGTGTTTATTGTAAAATCCATGAATGGAACTCCTCCAGATGAAATCGAATCAGCTTACGAGTTCGGATGTCATTCTTAATTCCTTTGTTTGGTGAACCACACGAATGACAAAGCCCGCAATCTGCAGCCCAAACTCAATCTTTATATCCTAAAGTCCGAAGTCCATGTACAGTTTTACCATTGGTAAGCTGGGTTAGGTTACACTGAGTTGACACCTAGTCCGGTGTATAAATTATCAGGGGAACAAAAAATGGCACAATTATCTGGAACACCCATCCTGATTCTAAAGGAGGGTACAGAACGCGAGCGCGGTAGAAGCGCGCAAGCCAATAACATTATGGCAGGTATCGTCATCGCCGACGCAGTCAAGTCCACACTTGGACCTCGTGGCATGGATAAGATGCTCGTCGACTCTCTAGGAGACGTCACAATCACAAACGACGGCGCCTCAATCCTGAAGGAGATTGACGTTCAGCACCCAGCCGCGAAGATGCTTGTTGAAGTGGCAAAGAGCCAAGACCAGGAAACTGGTGACGGCACAACCACTTCAGTTGTCATCGCTGGCGAGCTCTTGAAGAGAGCACAGAGCCTGCTTGAGAAGAAGATTCACCCAACAATTATCGTTGGCGGGTATCAGAAAGCAGCCGACAAGGCAACAGAGATTCTAGCGGACATATCCATCACCATGGAAAGCCCAGATAAGAAGATCTTGAAAAGCATTGCCGGTACGTCTATGAACAGCAAGTCTGTAGTTGGGTCAAGGGATCACTTCTCTGA
>DAOWNS010000257.1 GCA_030642465.1 Candidatus Thorarchaeota archaeon
CAGAGCGGCAAGAAACTGATAGTCGAACTCAAGTCAGGTGGGAACATGCAATTTGAGTTCAAGCAGAAAAAGGTCATTCCCTCTGTCATTGCAAATGTCAATTCTGCCCAGCACGAGGGCAAGTGCCCGTATTGTGGTACTACTGCTCCTAATGCCACAGCATGTCCGAAGTGTGGAGCGCCACTCGAAGGAGGAGGTGGAGCACCTGCTAAAGGCGGGGGCGAAACCATCCACATCCACGTGCCCACAGAGGGAGGCGGCGGGTTCTGCACGAAGTGTGGTCAACCACTGCCTGCGGGTTCTAAATTCTGCGGCAAGTGTGGACAACCGGTCTAGGCACATACCGATCATCGAAAGAGGTCCTCGCTCTTTGGGCGAGGAACATCACTACTCCTCTCAGAGCCATCTTCATATTCGTAGCCCCGAATAATAACGATTGGAACTCCCTCGTCTGCCTGCCCCATAAGTGGCTCCGCGGAGGCTGCCAGCTCGTCCACTTGACAGACAGTTGAACTCCTGAGGGTTCGTCCGTAGAGGTCTTGCTTCCCTCTATTGCGTTTGAACGCATTAATCCCTGCAGAACCGATTGCTAGGTTCACGGAGCCCTTTCGCCAAGGTCTTCCTTGAGTATCGGTTATGATAATCCCTAACCTGGCCCCAGTTGCATTGGTCAGCTTCCTCAAGATATTTCTCGCACTCCGGTCAGGATTCTCAGGAAGAAGAACATACGAATCCTCGGGTGCATTTGAACGGTCAACTCCACTGAAGTTGCAGACAATTCCTGTCTTGGTTTCAGTAATGAGAGCACCCTCACTCCGAATCACTTCTTTGCTCTCTCTCAATGCCAGTTCGACTTGCACAGGATCAAACCCATTCTGATCAGCGATTTCTCTTGCCCTGCCCGAAATCAAAACCTCGTCAACGTGTACAACTCTCCCTTCGGACTTTGAAACGATTGTATGAGCGATAATTACTAGGTCATCATCCAGCAGCTGGATGTTGGAAGTTTCAAGAGTCTTGAGTATAGCATCTGCAACATCATCTCCATGTTCAATGATGGGGACTCCTAGCAGTGCCATGATGGAGATACTTTGTTTACTCAATGGTTTATCCCGGTCCTCCAGTATCTGCAATGCGGAAAAGTCCTCTGTTTATTGTTTGCTTCTCTGGATGAAATCCGCTCTTTCGGGGAGTGTTCCAGAAGGGCCAGAATGCCTCTACACGCATGTACACCGGCAAAAGCCTAATAGGCACAATGGGGATTCCACAATATCTAGAAGCAGAGAATTGCTTTATGTAGGGAAGACGCTCGTTTTCCTATCCCTAAAGGATGTAGACCTTAGGGCCTGAATCAACGGAACCTAAGGAGTGATTAGAATGAGTCCCTCAAAGAAGACTAGACGCACCAAATCTGGTAAGAAAAAAAAGCGTAGCACTAGCAAGTCTAGTAGCGGGAAGATGAAAGTAGATGTTCCCACTATGGAAGAAACAGGGGACATTCGCCAAGGTACAATTGCCAAGTTCATGCGAAAGAGAACTCAGCTGGTAGGCTTCGAAACGGGACTCAACAAGCACACCCAATTTAGCATAGAGTTCCTGGACAATGCTATCGACGCGTTGGAGAGCTGGTGGTGGAAAACAGACAAAAGACCACGGCTCAAAGATGCACTGGACCCGGAGATTATTCAGGAAATTCGGGACAAGCTAGAGGGGACCCTGCACGATTCGATAGCTCTTAGCAAGCGACTCGAAAAGGATGTTCGTGCTGGCAAGGAAGTCGATATTCCTCCCCGCCGAAAAGAATCGCTTGATGAACAGCTCACCAGGTTCAGGAAGTTCTTGGTTCCATTCAGGAGTTTGATCAAGAAACGTGAACCCCTGGTCGTGATGCAGCTCACGGAAGTTCAAATGCCTGACCTTGTACCACTCGATGATGATGAGGGGCTAAAGGTTTACGAATTCATCTGCTTTGACAACGGTGTGGGTATGGTTCCGTCAGATCTCGAAAAGTACGGCATCTATCTTGCATCAAGTAAATCGGAAAAATTGAAGCAAACCAGAGGAAGTCAAGGCTTCGGCGCACCATCTGCATTCAGTGATGCCCAAAATACAACAGGAAAGCCAATCTTCACTGTTTCCAAGCGGTTTACGTCGGATAAGGCGACTGTAACTGAGTTCTATACGACAACAGCTAATACAAAGGATTACGTCAGTGGTCCAATTGATATGGACCTTCCATTTGAGCACGGCACATTCATCAAACTTTACTACCTGAATATTCAGTACAGACGGGGTTACGCTGACATCTACACAGAGATGGCTTCCCTTCTCAATGCACACACTACTCTTGTATTAATTGATCCATACGGCGTTGTTCATATACACCCCCGGCGGGTGAAGGGTTTCCCAGATGAGCCCAAGTATGCTCAACCCCATCCTGCAAGCATACGGATTGGAGAATTCCAAGACCTTCTGCGGGAAACACTCGAGCCAGACCTAAAGCGCTTCCTCACGCGGGCATTTGTCAGGCTAAGCACAAACAAGGCCCGAATTATAATCCAAGGCGCGAACAAAGAACTAGGGCGCCGTCACCTTGACACTTTGAGCATGAAAACGCCTGCTGATTCTCTGTCCAAGACAGAAGTGGAGCTATTGTACAAATCATTCTCAAGTCAGGAGTATATTTCTCCACCGACCGACACGGTCGTGCCAGTCGGAGCTGAAGTCTTCGAGCAAACAATTGATTTGGCTTATCATCCTGAGTTCGTCACCGCGGTGACACGCAAGCCAACCTCTGGCAAGGGGCTTTCCTTCGCGGTAGAAGTTTGCATCGCATATGGTGGGGAATTGAGAACCGCCACTTCAGCCCCAATGGCGCTCTGGAGGTTCGTGAATCGCGTACCCAAGCTTAGGGATAACAGTGACTGTGCGACGTGGAAAAGCACGGCATCTGTCAATTGGAAGAACTACAAGGTCGCTACGTTCGACAATGGAATACCTCGTGGTCAAGTAATGATTTTCATACATGTGGCCGGTGCATATGTGCATGTGATGTTCAAGGGTCAGAGTAAGCAGGCTCTAGCTGAGGATGAGGTTCTTCTAAGAGAGATCAAGCTCGCCCTTGAAGATGCAGGCCGGAAATTCAAGAGGTTCATCACAAAGCGTGAAACTGCGCGTCGAAAGGCAAAGCGAGCGGGAATCCTTGCCATGTACGCAGATCAGTTCGCTCAGAGTCTAGCCAACATAGTCAATGATGGTCACAAAAAACCAAAGTTCAATGCTGAGATACTCGCCAGAAAGATGAGGGATTCCATAACTGGGTTCGAAACAC
>DAOWNS010000219.1 GCA_030642465.1 Candidatus Thorarchaeota archaeon
AGGGGATTCCTGTCAGCAGATATGCTAAGGAACATGAAGAACTCAAGAGAGCAATGGAATCATGGGGCAGCGGCAGAACAGGCTTTGACCTCTAATGCCTTTGAGATTTCGCCGACTGGAGGTCAAGTTGGAACAGCTGGTAGCTATGAAGAACTCCTTCGGATTCTGCTGTAACTGTTTGAATTGTCGCACAGTCTTTCTGACATTCGTCCTTCTATTAATCCCGCAGACACTTGCTGTGTGCGACACCCCAGACCTGAACGATAGCCAGAGTGCGTCTATTTCGAATTCAAGCGAAGGGGCAGTATTTGGAAATTATAGCACAGACCTGACGTTCACATTCTACAATCATTGCACTCCATCAGTAGACATAGATGTCTACGATCCTGATGGCGTGGACGCGGTCTGGTTGAGCCATAAGCGTGCCAATGAAACTAGCTGGAAGAATCAATCAATGAATCTGCATCCACCAGGCGAGGGAAACACCTACGTTGGTCGGTTCACAGTCAACGTCAGCAGAGCGGAAACCTGGTTTGATGTCCAGTTCTTTGCGAATGATACCCTCGGACACATGTCCTCATCATCGGTGTATCCCTTGGAGATTCTCTACAATAAGCCGGATACTCTTGAATCGTCGGAGTTCCCTTGGTTCTTGGTCGCGCCAGTTCTTGTTGTTATATTCCCTCTTGGATTGTATCTTCTCTGGACAAGATTGAGGGCTTCAAATCAACCTAAGAACACTTAGCGACTGGATTAGGACCTCCAGCAGATATGCCAGGGAACATGAGGAACTCAAATGAGCAACGGAATCTTGAGGCAGCGGCAGAACGGGCTTTGACCTGTAATACCTGAAGCTCGGACGGGCACCCTTAATAGCTCAGAGCCACTTGATGTTAGGACATGAAATGGGTTGAGTTCGTTGGAGAGGGAGTCATTGATTGGCTTCATGAACCCTCTGACCCAAGCATCCGTTTCTGGGCATTGCATCATATCAAGGACATGGATCATCCGGACGTAGTTGCGGCTCAGAAAGCCATTATGAAGTCGCCCTGCGTTAAAACAATTCTCGGTGCGCAGAATCCAGAAGGCCACTGGGGTAGCGCAGACAACATGTACTTCCCCAAGTACACTGCCAGTACACACAGTCTTTTGATTATGGCTGAATTGGGAGCCAAGAGAACCAAGGCCATTGAGCGGGGCATTGAGTCCATGTTTAGGTTTCAAAGAGATTCTGGGCACTTCCTGATTGAGGTGCCTAAGACGGAGCGGGGTCGAGCTAGTGTTGTGAAAGATGGATGCTGTCTCGATGGCAACATTCTCTACTTCATGAACCACTTCGATTACAATGAAGACTCTAGAGTAAAAAGGTTGATTGAGTTCCAGGTTGAATACCATTCTGATGATATTGGAGGTTGGAAGTGTAGAACGTATCCCATTGACAAATCAAAAGTATTCCCAGAGAACTGCTACATGGGTGGAGTCAAGCTTCTTAGAGGACTTGCGTCCATCCCGATGAAGGAACGGTCGAAGAGGATTAGGGAGATTATCGCTCAAGAGATAGAGATAGTTTTGGAGAATGGGATATACAGGTACCTGCGCGCCCCGGATGGGAGCCGCAAGGAAAAGGCAGGATGGAAGAGATTCGGGTTTCCCATGTTCTACCAGTCGGATGCTCTTGAAGTCCTTGATCTATTGACTGGTCTTGGAGTTCATGATGAGAGAATGCAGGACGCAATCGACCTAGTAATTGCAAATCGTCCAGAGGATGGCAAGTGGCTTCTCAAGGACACCTTCAATGGCAAAATGCTATGTGACATCGAGGTTAAACATCAGCCATCGAAATGGATCACTCTGCGTGCACTAAGGGTTCTACGAAGATACTATGGCGGGTAGATCATCATCAACTCTATCTGCAGCTACTTGTTCAATCGCTTGTAGATCTGTTCATTGCTCTTGTATAGTTGGAGAAACTCAGCAAAGATCTCATCATAGAGTGCCCTATTATCGGGATTCGGATGAAACTCATTTGAGAACTGGACCAAATGACAAATTTCATCGAAAGTGCAGTACCCCAAACTCACCGATGCAATGAGTGCAGCCCCTCTCGCATTTGCGTATATCGGATCCTTGACCTGTCGGATGGTCCTATTCAAGACATCTGCATATATCTGGCACCAGATGTCGGACTGTGCTCCACCACCAATGATATTCAGCGGATCCAGCTTCCTCTTAATGAACTTCTCAACGCCCTGAAGCAGCCATCGACTATTGTAGGCAACGCCCTCGAACACGGCTCGTATCATGTTCGGGCGGTCGATTGGCAGAGAGAGATTGTGAAATCCTCCACGCAGCGTGTGATTCTCCACAGGAGTTCGCTCGCCATACAGCCATGGAGTGAAGATTAGTTTGTTACTTCCAGGAGGCGCATTCTCTACTATCTTGTCAAACTCCCCGTAGACATCCGGATTGCCATAGCGTGTCTTATCGTCGGGGTAGAAGATGTTGTCTCTCAGGAATGTCAGGCAGGCTCCTGCAGACTCCTGCTCATTGACAACGAAGTATCTGCCGGGAATCGTAGAGGGAATTGAAGCCATGTTGTGGGATATGTCCGTCTTCTTGTAAGGCACATGACAGAGTATCCAGCTACTAGTGCCAACGTAGATATGACCCTCGTAGTCCTTGACTGCGCCTGAGCCGATCATAGCAGATTGAAGGTCAGGAGACCCCGTTACGACCTGCACGTTTCGATTGATTCCGATCAGGTCCGCAACTTTCTCAGACACAACTCCAAGCACGTCAATGGAACTCTGTAAGGGGGGCAATTTGTTTCCATCTATGCGTAGTTTCTTGATGAGTGCTTCATCGTAATGAACATTCCAGATGTCCCTAGTATTTGCCAGCCAATGAAGCATGATGGAGTCATAGGAGGCTGCGAATTTTCCAGTGAACTTCAGGTTCAAGAAATCCTTTGGCTCCAAGAATTTGTACGTCTTCTCATAGATCTCCGGGCGCTCGTGCTTCAGGAACAAAATGTGCGCGATTGGGTCCTTGCCAGCGCCGGCGGGAATCCCCCCGGTCTTATGTATCCATTTGAGAAGGTTCAAGATGCCGTATCCTTGGATATTTACAATCCCTCGCAAGTACTTGCTGATGTATGGAGCTCCTCGAGAGTCCATCCAAATTATCGCATTCATGAGGTGATTACCTTTCGCGTCGACCGCCACTGTGCCAGACCATTGACTCGAGCTGCAGACAGCAACAATGTCATCGACAGGAACAAGATTCTTGTCAACAATCCGCTTAGCACAGGCGATGAGAGCTGCCCACCATTCATCTGGGTCCTGTTCTGCACCCCCGCCGTCCAAGAGGTACAACGGCGTTTCTTCCATTTCAAAGGCGAGAATATCGCCACTCATGTTTGCGAGAGCTACCTTCATAGCTGAAGTGCCATGGTCCACCGCGAGGACATACTTACTCTTTCGTTCCTCGGCTTTCATTGCCTATCCCTTCCTCACCAGTAACGAATCCGCTATAAATAAGATAACACTCTCTTCTTGGAACACGTGTTCTAAGGAAGAGCTCGCCCGTTTCCTGATGTAGATGGTTTCTTGGCTAAGAGGCAGTATCAATGGATGCTACCGTTTCTTGTTTCCAGAAGCCTCTCTTGTTGAGCCTTTTACCAAGGTAGACCAAGCTTAGCATGATGGGAACTTCCCAGAAGAGCCCCATTGTGGTGCCGAGGGCGGCTTGGGAGCCCAGCCCGTAGAGGGCAATGGCTGTCGCGATGGCTATCTCAAAGTGGCTTGAAGAACCAATAATCACGGTGATTAT
>DAOWNS010000063.1 GCA_030642465.1 Candidatus Thorarchaeota archaeon
GCGTCCTCCAATATCGCTGATATTCCTTCTCATCGAAATAGCTGTCAACCTTGAAGTATTGTCCAGCTCTCCTCCGTGTTTCTAGGTCTTTCTCTCCCACCTTCCATGAACCAGGCCCATAGACGTTGAATGCTGGGTGCACCACAGAAAACACCAGTATGCCTCCTGGACGAAGCACTCGGCTGAATTCACCTAGCGATTCCTGAAGGCACGCGACATTGAGAAGAACAAGGTTGCATAGCACCAAGTCAAACGCTGAATCTGATATGAAATACAGATCGCAGATGTTCCCTACATTGTATCTGACTTCCTCTTGTGCAGCCAGCTTCCTACAAATATCGATTAGTTTCCGCGACATATCGACGCCCGTGACAATTGCTCCCTTGTGTGCGTAGTATCGCGAGAGGTAGCCCTCACCACAGCCTGCATCCAGCAGCTCTTTTCCATTGACATCGCCAAGCAGGCAATCGACGCACGGATTCAGAATCTCGCGATGATGCGGTGTTCCCATTCCATCTATGAGGTTGGCAAACACCTCGGCGTTTGTTTCCCACTGTTCAGCTATCCGCTCGTCCATGTCACAACCTGTCAAAGCAGGCTTACTGAATCTTTCGCCAAATCGGTTACGAACACAACAAACGTCTAGATTCTATCCCAGACCTTATGCACTCTCTTCCCAGTTTCCTCTATCACTGGCGCCATCTTGTCTTTTGGAGCGAGACCGGTTTCAGCTGCAATTTTCATAATCGACGTATGAGCAGCGAAAATCTTACCTTTGTCCTCATAGACAACGAAACTGCACGGGAATATCGTTCCGACATCCTTGGATATATCCAGTGCCATCTTGGCGAGCGGTGGGGCACATGCCAGAATAACCGTGTAGCGTGGGTAGTCCTTGACACCCAGCTTATTCGCAAATATCTCATCGACACTTTTCGTTAACATAACAGTGAAGCCCTCATCGGCACAAATCCGCTCAATTTTCTGAACAGATTCATCGAATCCTTCGGAGAGCTCCTTTCGTAAAACTTCGACCATATGAACCGGGAGGATAACTATTGTTAAATCCGTTTGCATTGTGGCGAAATGATTCCTTCAGAGAAAAGAGAGAGTGGACCGGGCGAGATTCGAACTCGCGACCTCCCGGAGATTCGGCCTGCCGAACTAGTCAGCAGGCTTGCGAACCGAACGATCTACCAGGCTGATCTACCGGCCCATGACAATGCAACTGTCCAACTTGGACTTCTTAAAACCTTGCGGAAGAGGGACGATGCACACTATATCTCGATACCGAATGCTTCTGAGATTCTCTCAACTCTAACAAACTCCTTCAAGAATTCTCGTCCCTTTTCAGTCAGGGCGTAAACGCGATTATTGGATTCCGCGTGGGTTAGAATAATGAGTTCTTTCTCTGCAAGTTCTTCCAGATACTGAGTCAGTCTATCGTGAGATAGATTAGCAGTGTATAGGATTTTCGTCGGACCTGCACCATTCTCACCCTCACCTTGGATGGCGCGCATCATGTCTGCGAGGATGCGCATCTTTGAACGGTACGTCCGCTTTGCTTTCATTACTCTCGGCCTGCCTTGTATAACATAACCAAGAATGCAATGAAGCCTAGGAGCTGGAATGCTTGACTGAGGAGATAGGTCCCTACATTGTCACCCGCCAGTATCAGGAACAGGTGACTCAACAGAAACATGGAGAATCCCGTGAGGACATAGAGT
The DNA here is from genome assembly GCA_030642465.1 of Candidatus Thorarchaeota archaeon. Taxonomy (GTDB): domain Archaea; phylum Asgardarchaeota; class Thorarchaeia; order Thorarchaeales; family Thorarchaeaceae; genus WTCK01. The sequence goes on from DAOWNS010000063.1 coordinate 1,728, forward strand.
GCGTATCGACTCCTGATGACGGCATAGTTCATGAATGCCTGCAGAACAACTACAAGCAATATGATGATCGTCAGGATTTCAAGATTGATATCGATCAGCACTGGAAGAGCTAGCAGCACCACCATCTCGTGTTGTTTTGTTGGCATACTGCGACGAGTGGAAACCACGAAAAGAATGTAGGCCATCATTCTCAGAAGATGATAGACCACGGTGATTAGTACAATCAGACGTGTAAGGTCTGGGGTGAGTTCCCCTTCAACCCCTAAACGGACGAAGAAGTACCAAGTTCCACCCACGTGGCTGAACAAACCTGCTGCAAGGACGAGGAATCCTGTTGATAGGTCCGATAGCCTCTTTTGGCCTGTGAGGTTGAACGCCTTTGTGGCGTAGTAGGCCACCATCAGCGCTATAATGCCACCTATGGTTTCAAAGAGCAAATCCAACCTGATCAACGTGACTATTTGTTCCTGCATCGCTCTACGCCTATCCTAGACTTCACTATTCAGGTCTATATTACCAATGGATGAATCATCCACGCTTTTGTGTCAGTTTACGACGTACTCTCCCTTTTCTTAGGCGAATGGTTTAGCTATGTATGAATCATCTATCTGATTCCTTCATTGGTGCTTTATATTCAATATTCGTAGGAATATCTCGTGTACGCCATGAAACACGCCAAGAAAATTCTGCCATTAGTAGCGGCCCTTTCAGTATTGGTCATAATTGTAGTTTCATCACTTGCTATCCCAACGGATGCAGCATCGGTCCTCGATACGACCTACGCGCCTGCAGCCTCCGTTGGCGATGTCTTCAGCATTGATGCATGGGGTGAAATTGCGGCGAAGACCGATGATGATCTCTCACGAGCGCTCACAGAAATGCATCTGGAGTTCGAGCTCGTTGAAAAAGGGCGACGCGGCGTCAGGTTCAACGTCCTCTCTGGTTATTTCATAATCAACTCGACGCGCTACGAGGTTACGGAAGGAGTTGGATTTGCTGGTGTCCCTGAAGAAGGTCGTTTCAATGGAACGCTTGTCTTTGGTTTCCGTTTCAATATGACAGAATCTGGCCAGGAAATCGTGCAAATCGGTTTTCTTGGTAAGGTTGTCAGGACAGAGGAACGAGGCCCCATTCTATTCATGAGAGGCCGAGTCTTGGTCGACGACCTTACCTATGCCCTCGGTCAACGGGGACGGATACACAGAATAGAAACATGATGGAAGAAATCGACAACTGCAGGTACTGAGCAGAAATCTGAACTCCTCTGCTCGTTGAAAGGCGGGGACTTCCCCGCCCTTCCATCACCCTTTAGCCTCTCACTCATCATTGGCCTTTTTTTCAGCCTCGACAAATGCTTCTACTTTGGATAGACGGTCCTTGAGGTTTCTATTCTCTTGCTCTAGCTCCTCGATACTCTTCCGAAGTGAGTCAATCTCTTTTGGCTCCTTCTTCTTGCTTAGGGCTCTCACAGCTATACGTGCGCGACGGATAACGCCTGCACCAACCTCACTCTCAGCCAGTTTCTGCAGCGCCGGTATCAATGCAGCATCCTCAAGCGTTTTTGCGGCGATAATTGCGTAGACCTGCACGCGGAAGGATCTGTCATTCAGCATCTTTTCGATGTCTGACCTAATCTCCGGGTGCTTCTTCTTGTACCTCTTTCCAAGCTTTGCCAGATGCCCTGGGACAACTCTTCTGAGCTCATCTGGAGTCCCTAGGGCCATGTATTCTCTAAGCACAGCAATGGCCTCTTCCTTCTCGGTTGCAGCTAAGCCTGCTAGGTAGCCCTGTTGCACTAGGTAGTGCCAGCTAGGAGGCGCAATCTTGAGACCTGCACGGAGTGTCTTGAACGCGCTATCGTGCTTTGACTTACCAACAGACGTCGCGGCAGCTGCAGCCACAAAGTAGCTCTCCTTGTCCTTCATGAGTTTCTTGAGTGCTTTGAAAGCTCTTTCATTCTTGTAGAATTCTCCGAGCGCCCTAGCAACACCTGTACGAGCTCTAGTGTTCTTCACGTTCACACCCTTGAGCAGCTGGTCCAGAGATGATTCATTCTTCACAGAACCAAGCACCTTGGCTACTTCCAGTTGGACGCCCCAGAATGAGTCTTCAGTAAGTGCCTTGCCCAGCGCTTCCAATGCCTTGGGGGTTGCCTTCTTGCCAAGCGCTTGAGCGGCCTTAATCTTCTGAACGATATTGGTTCCTGTGTTGAGCTGCTCTATCCACATGGGCTCGGGCTTGTCGATTTTCCAATCCATTAGTGTGGCGTAGTCCGGGTCGATGATTATCTGTTTGGGCTTCTTTGAAATAGGATAGTAGAAGCTATGCACACGCTCTGTCACTTCCATGATGTAACGTGTTCGATTGTCATCTTCATCAACGAACTCTATTGTCAGAGGGAACTTGAAGACCTCTGGTGTCATATCGTCATCGTGTTTCTGAGTTTGTTCAATCTTCACAAGGGCATGACCCAGCTTCTTGTCGTGTGAACACTTGATCTTGCACTCAGGATATCCCGCCTTGTACAGCCACTGCTCAAAGAACCAGCCAAAGTCCTCACCTGTCATCTCAGTGAATAGGCTTTCGAGGTCATGAGTATAGACCGACTTGTAGGCGTAGCGCGTCTGCCACTCGCCAAGTATCTTCCACCATCGCTCTTCGCCAACAAGGTGCTTCAACATGTAGTATCTCCAAGCACCGCCAGGATACAGATGCCTGTCGAAGACATCCATCCCCCTCTCCCATTCATTCTGCACGATTGGGCGTCTGTAGTTCTGCTTATCCTCAGTGAAGTATGCTTTTTGCTTGCCATACTGTTCATAGAAATACTCGTCAACACCCTTGTCGTGACGTTTCCACTCGTTTTGCATCTGAGTTGCCCAGCCCTCGTTTAACCAACCATGACTCCATGTTCTGCAAGTGACATTGTCTCCTCCCCAAGAATGAGCCAGCTCGTGGGACACTAGTCCATCCGAGTCAAAATCAAGGTGGGCTTTTTCATCGTGAAATGTGGCATCGGTCTGGATTGTAGCGCTCACATTCTCCATTCCGCCTGCAATGAAATTCGCAGCTGTGACCTGTGCGTACTTGTCCCACGGGAATGGCACACCAAGCTTCTCAACAAAGAACTTCATCATTTCAGGAGTCTTGCCATATGAACGATAGATTGTATCCTTGTCCCACTTCGTATGCGCAAAGTAGCTGATTTCCAGTCCATCGAGGTCTTCCTTGAATTCTACAGCCTTGCTCACCCACACCATCATGAGATAGGCAGGCATAGGTTTCTCATTGTACCAGTGGAATGTTTCCATGCCATCCGCAATCACCTTGCGCTCCTTGAGGACACCATTGCTCATTGCGTAGAAGCCCTTGGGTACTGTAAGAATAATCTCAACGGAATGTTTGTGGCTTGGATTGTCGTAACAGGGAACAGCGTATCGCGCGTAATCATCCTGCAACTGCGTCCAAGCGCTGATTTCTATGTCTGGGAACTCGGGACTTGGGCCAGTGAACCACAGACCTGCTCTTGGGTTCTCTATGGTATAGATGAACGTGAGCTCCTCACTCTTGCGTTCTTTTAGTGGCTTGCTGAGATAGACGATCATGGCCTCTTCATCAGGCAACAGGTCGTACTCCAGCTCATTACCCTTCGAATCCCTCACGCCTGTGATGTTCAGCTCAGCAGCATGGAGAAACACCTTGCTCAGCTCGGGTGCAATTGACTTGATCTTAAGCTTGGATATCGCGTCAACTCGCTTTCCTTTGAGGTCCATCTTCCAATCGATTGTCAGATGTTCGATATTGTAATGTCGTGCTGGGGCCCATTGAGGTCGAGCGGTTGGGAATGTGAAATCCTCCCGGTCAGCAGCCAGTAATTGCTCTGCCTCGTGAATGCCTCCTCGCATTAGAGTTTCCAGGTAATCATGAAAATCAGTCATGTGTAGTCAGTCTCCACTTTCGGTACGACAACTGATACCGAAGTTGGTTGGATGTCAGGAAAGCCGAATATCGCGTTATGAAGCTTTACAAATATACAAGATGTTGTGATTTCGAGTAAAAATAACACCATTCTGACCCAACATGGTCCCGTGAAGCACGTTCTGCGTGAGACCCTTGGAAAGGTTTTTATTACAACTGTTAGAAATTCATATTGATTCGCGTCATACGGTGTCAGGCCTGATGCTGTCGGCGAGTGCCAAGCGATGATGGCCCGTGATTTCCAGATGCGACTACAAAATGCGGACGTGAGATAGACTGGCGCAAAAAGTGCTAGATTTCCCTCAGGTCTAAGAAATGTTCAGCAGATGTGCAGGTTAAAGGGTAAGCCACCCAGCAGACCCTGTCATGCCTGTACTTTTACAAGCTAAGTTCAAGTGTGTTAGATTTGTGCGTGAATCGCATCCTTGCTATCATGCATAATTAAGGACCAACTCTAGTTGATCCTGCTAGAGGACACTGCTATCGGCTTGAGGATAAGACATGCAAGTGGAACGGGCTCGCATCCGAGTCCGTCGCAAACGGCTCAGTAGTGTCGCTAACCTACCCTGTGGAGGTGGACAACGCCGGGAAACTGGCGGTAATCCACCATAGGAGCATCGTTCTGGAAATGATGTTGCTCCAAAATGGGAGTTCTAGGTATGTAGAACTTTCCGCCGCAGGACGGGGCGGCACCGGATCATACTTGTAAGTGGGGTAATTGCCCACTTAGGTTGTGACCCGAACGGGCGATGTAAGTCGTGGCCCGGAGAAGGGCACTGAGACAAGGGCCCTAGCCCCACGGGGTGCAGCAGTTACGAAACCTCACCAATGCGCGAAAGCGTGAGTGGGTCAAGCCGAGTGATGGGGGATAACTCCATCTGTGGCGGATCCGTATGATGGACCGCTAGAAAGGAGAGGGCAAGGCTGGTGCCAGCCGCCGCGGTAAAACCAGCTCTTCGAGTGGTGTCCATGATTATTGAGCTTAAAGCGTTCGTAGCCGGTTTAGTAGGTCCCTGCTTAAATCCGGCCGCCCAACGGTCGGCCTGGTAGGGATACCGCTTTACTTGGGGACGGGAGACGGCAACGGTATTCCACAGGTAAGGGTGAAATCTAATGATCTGTGGAGGACCACCAGTGGCGAAGGCGGTTGTCGAGAACGTGCCCGACGGTGAGGGACGAAACCCAGGGGAGCAAATCGGATTAGATACCCGAGTAGTCCTGGGCGTAAACGATGCCCGTTAAGTGTTGCATTGGCCACGAGCCACTGCGGTGCTGTAGCGAAAGCGATAAACGGGCCGCTTGGGAAGTACGGTCGCAAGACTGAAACTTAAAGGAATTGGCGGGGGAGCACCACAAGGGGTGGAGCTTGCGGTTTAATTGGACTCAACGCCGGAAAACTTACCCGCCCAGACAGCCGAATGAGAGCCAGACTGACGATCTTGCTCGACGAGCTGAGAGCTGGTGCATGGCCATCGTAAATTCGTGCCGTGAGGTATCAGCTTAAGTGCTGCAACGAATGAGATCCCTGCCACCTAGTTGCCAGCCGGGGGCTTCGGCCCTGACGGGGCACACTAGGGGGACCGCTAGCGAAAAGCTAGAGGAAGGTGGGGGCCACGGTAGGTCAGTATGCCGCGATATGGGCGGGGCCACACGCGTGCTACAATGGCTGGGACAATGCGTTACAACGCCGAAAGGCGAAGTCAATCGCGAAACCCAGTCGTAGTCGGAATCGCGGGTTGGAACTCACCCGCGGGAACCTGGAATCCCTAGTATCCGCGTGTCACTATCGCGCGGAGAATACGTCCCTGCTTCTTGCACACACCGCCCGTCGCTCCATGCGAGCGGGTCTGGGGTGAGGTGTCGTCCTTTGGGCGATGACGAATCTTGGGTTCGCAAGTAGGGAGAAGTCGTAAGGTCGTTAGGCCTCCTAACGGGCCGATAAACAAGGTATCCGTAGCGGAAGCTGCGGATGGATCACCTCCTAAGATTTCACCATCATAGATGATGAAACGCTTGGCTCTGTCTTCGGACAGGGTAAGGTGCAGGCTAAGACGGGGTAGCGGTGCAATCGTCAGGTTGCCCCGACGCCATCGGGAGCTTACCTTTCTGCACACTGCTGAGCACCCTTTCATTTTGCATAGGGCTAATAACATAGTCAATAGATGACCCTGAATCAAGCGTTGTTTGAATGGCTCAGCGGCTTTCATTCCAGATTAATGCTAGGCGCTGATGTGATTAGCCTGCGCTTCTTTCGTCTGATATGTCTGAGAAGAGCTATTGCTCCTACAATTCCAAGAACCGAAATCCCAATAATTGAAAGGATCACTTGGTCTGTCAACCCTTTCCAAAGACGCGTTCCTACAGTGTTCGCCTTAGTGGTTTTCAAAATGGCTCCATTCCCACCAGCTGCCCATCCATGTGTCTGATTATGGAGGAATATGCTCTTGATTCTGTTTCTGCTCTCGACAGGAGCGTCTTGCGCATACCAGTCCCAACCTCCATTTGGTGTGTATGCAATAGGGGTTTCTATTCCTACCAACCATCCATTTGAAGTGTCTAGAAATGCAACATCTGAGAAGTAGGGTAAAAGGAATCCACCAAATGGATTCGGTCGCGGTAGTGTTTGAGATATCCAAGTTTGACCATCTACCATCCTAGCTAACATACCACCGCCAACAGCCCAAGCCACTCTATCATTTACAAAGGACATTGACCATCCCCCTTGATTAAATCGTTGTTCCCAGATTCCAGAGTTGAAGCTGCTAAAATAGATGCCATAGAATCCAATAATCCACAATCCTATCGTTGAGGTGTGAAGA
>DAOWNS010000166.1 GCA_030642465.1 Candidatus Thorarchaeota archaeon
ATCTCACTTGCGGATGCTTTCGAACTTTAGAATTGGCTTTCTCCACCAATAGGTTAGAGCTTAGGGTCAAGGTCCTACCAGGACCGAATGCGTACTTTGTCGCTTCATAGTCACAGTCCAAGAGTGTTGCTGACCACATGTTACGTATCGGTTTGCTATTCGCTGCAGCTCCCCGAGTATGACCATTCTGCAATGACTTGCCATACACTAGTAGAACTGCCGCGAAGAGCAGAGACCCAACGAGCAGGACGGTAACGACCATAGCTCTTATTCTTCCTCCTAATGCTTTTAGTCCTTGAGAAACCGGATGAATGGTTTCCAGCCAACTGCTCTGCGTATTATCATTCCAATGGCACGGATTACCTCACTTTTTGCCAATACCCAATGATTTCAAGAATGCTTCATTATTCGAGTCGCGTCCAAGAAAATCGCGAACCATCTCATCAGGGTCGCGGCTACCTCCAGGTGCTAAGATCTTTTCACGGTATTCGAGTCCTGTTTTCTCGTCCATGAATCCAGCTTCCTCAAACTTCGTAAAGAGATCCTCAGAATACACTCTAGACCATAGGTAGCTGTACATGCCCGCAGCGTAGCCCCCCATGAGGTGTTCAAAGCTAGCGTCAGGGGTAGTATCATCAGGCATCTCAATTCTAGTGATTTCCTTGAAGAGTTTGATATACGCCGCGCTTGTGTCTTCAGCTCCTTCAGTATGGTATTTGAGGTCTATCAATGAGAAGAAAACCTTTCTGAGTTGAAAAGAACCGATATCCAGAAGTTTTGTTTTAATCATCCGTTTCAATAATTCTGATGGAAGTTTCTTCTTGCTATCCTCAAAATGTCCTGAAAGCAGTGTTAGTACTTCCTCTTTCCACGCCCAGTTCTCAAGCATCTGTGAGGGAACTTCTATGAAATCCCACAGGACTCCACCCAAACCGAATCTGGCGTAACTAGCTTTGTTTGTGACAGTATGCATCAAATGACCGAACTCATGGAAGAAGGTCACCACTTCTGAATGGTTCAAGAGAGAAGGTTGACTCCTAGTTGGTTTCTGGAAGTTTGCCATCATGGAACATATCGGCAGAAGGCATTTTCCATCTTTGATGCGTCGGTTAAGAAAACTGGAAACCGCATAGTGTTTGTACTTGCCTTCTCTTGGAAAGAGATCCAGATAGAATACTCCCAATAGATTCCCAGAAATCTTGTCAACCACGTGAAATTCTCTTACATCTTCATGCCAGGCATTGGGTTCTTCTTGTTCTTCAAACTGGAGGCTTAGAACCTTCTGGTAAACATCTAGCACCCCTTCAATGACGGATTGAATGGGGAAGTACTTCCTAATCTCGTTCTGGTCTACAGCATACTTCTCTCTCATTAACATTTCATGGTAATAGAAGAGGTCCCAGCTTTCAATGACAACCTCTGACAGGGGGATTCCCTGCTCCTCTGACTTGAGTTTTTTCAAAACCTCAAATTCCTGCTCGCTAAGCGGGGTGAGCTTGTCCTTCAAATCGTTCATTAGTTCAAACACACGATTCGGCGTTCTTGCCATTCTTCGCCCTATTTGATACTCTGCGAAGTTTGAATGCCCCAGCAGTTTAGCCTGTCTGTCTCTCAGAGCAAGTGCATCTTGAAGGCGTTCACTATTCTCTTTGCCTCCTCTTCGCTGAAAAGCAATCTCCATTCTCTTTCTTATTTCAGGATTCTTAGCGTACGTTCTAACGGGATAGTATACCGGGTAGTCAAGTGGCAGTAGATACGCATCACCCTCCTTCTCGAGACCTTTGTAAATATCAGGTGGGACCCCATCAAGTTCCTCCTCTGTGCATAGCACTTTGGTGGTTATCTCACTGAGAACTCTGTCGAAATCGGACTCGAGCACCGTTATGTTGTTGGCAATCTCAAGGAATTCCATGCGACGCTCGTTGTCAAGAGCTGCACCGCGGTGTCGGAACTCATCGAGAGTCTTCACAAGCAGTGTCTTTTCTTCAGGATTGAGGGAGTCCATCAGTGGCTCAAGCCGCTCGATAATTTCGTAGATGTCCTTTCGACCCCATATCTCGTTAATGAATTTCTCTCCCTGCTTTTCAACTTCGGTACAAGCATCCCGTTGATCCTTGTCTGTGGATACATTCTTCAAGAACATAAAAGGCCAAATCTTCTCAGCCAAGCTTGCCAGTACTTCCTCGAAGCTTAGTAGAGGCGTAATACTCTCTTCGCTAATAGATGTTTGAGCGATTCTGTCCAAGCTTTCCTTTGCTTTTGAAATTGCGACATCCGCCGTAGACTGAATTTCCGATGGGGCTAGGTTCCAATCCAATTCACGGATTATTCCCGGTTCCGTCATAGTTCTCTTCGCAGAGCCACTCTGCATTTAAGGTCCACTGCTTGAGTATCGGAGATTGCCATCGGCGCTTTTTTTTGGGTTTCTAGAATTGAGAGAGAGCGCCTTTCTTTCTTACATACCGCTCAGTGTATCTGAACATCAAGATTCCCACAACTATGTATATCACATCGAGTATCAGTAGGGCTCCAACTGCGGTCATAATTCCAGGTGCGGCGAATCCATACATCAGGAAGCCTCTGAAGGATTCCACAGACCATGTAAGGGGCGATGCAACTGAAACATACTGGAGCATCGGATGAAGAACTGCAATGGGATACGCCATGGGCGCAACGAGCATCAGAGCACTTGAAATGAATTCAATAATCATCCAGCCCTGCTTTGCCAAGAGCACAACGCAAGTCAGAGCGAATACGATCTTCATGCGCATTCCATGGCTTAATTTCTCCGTCTTCTCATCAGCCTTCTCAAGGAGTTCCATCCTCCCAAGCAGCTCGTCAGCTCTCTCCTTTGCTTCATTGTGCGGCATTCTGTACAGTTTGGCGAAGAAGATCATGTTCTCTCTTGCTGTGAGCTTCCAGTAGATGCTCCGCTCGTTGCCTTGGCAGACTCCCATTGATGCGCGAGCGTAGGTTGATTCTTGCAGGATGTCATATCCGTTAATACGAGCAGTTCCGGACGTTGGGAGAACCAGAGTTGCCAGACACTTAATCAGAGTTGTTTTCCCTGCTCCGTTGGGTCCTAGCAAACCGTAGACTTCGCCATGCGGAATATCCAGTGAAATGCCCTTCAGAGCCTCTACCCGTTTCTTCTCAACGGGAATTACAATGGCTCTCCTTCGGATGCTAATGAACGTCTTTGTTAGGTTCTCAATTTCTACGGCATTGACTGTCAGTGTCATTACCTCCTCAACGAATAGTCGAGTTGAATTTCGGGATGTTCGTCGGACACGTGGTGTTGACCATCTACAATTAGACATCGTTCCTCGGCACTGCCGAGCTTCTGGTCAACTCGGAACGAAAATGCAGAGTGGGATGTCATTCCCTAAGTTTCATCACGAACACCGAAGTTTCTCCCCTTTGCGGCCCGATATAAGCATTTCCGAGGACGGTTAGCCGACTCTCAAAGCAATGAAGTTGGAGCAACTGGAAACGTGCACTCGGATAACATATTAGGTGCGGTTAGCGATTTGAATCTCTACTATGCAAGTCACCCCCGAGATGATGATTGGGATAACGACTGGTCTTCTGTCATCAGTCATCTATGCGATATCCGTTGTTGTATATCGGTCGCAGAGCGACTCTATTCGGCCTCTAGCAATCAGCTCGATCAAGATGTGGGTGGCATTAGCATTCATGAGCGCGCTAGTTATCCTCCCTATTCATTCTGAGCCGTTCTACATTCCTCAGGAAGCGCTGGCATACCTTGTGGTATCGGTGATTCTCGGTGCCGTGCTAGGTGACTTTTTCTATCTCACTGCACAAGAGAGAATCGGTGTATCGTACGCATTTCCAATTGCGATGTCTTATCCAATCTTCACCTATCTATTGGCCATTGCAGTTGGTCTTGAAGAACCCCTGCTGTCCAGATCTGCTGGCATCCTTCTTGCTGTAATAGGAGTCATCCTCATTTCGAAGGAGCAGGGACACGACGAAGAACACACAGTCAAGCGTAGGCTGGACACAGTTGGTATAGGATTGGCTCTTTTAGTTGCCGTATTGTACGCGCTGGGAACTATCCTCTTACAAGTGGGAGTTGAAGATATCAGTCCAATCCACGGCAACTTCGTTAGAGTGGCTTTCGGGTCCGTTGCCTTCATCCCGGTGTTCCTCGTCGCCAAACGTCATGGGATGCCGACACCTCCTCAGCGGGCTGTTAAGATAATAGCTGTCGCAGGACTATTTGGAATGGGTCTAGGTTCGCTTCTCTACGTTTCAACGGTGAAGTTTGTGGGTGCCGCAGTCACCTCGGTTATTGGGTCTCTAGCCCCACTCTTCGCGCTGCCGATTTCGATAATCTTCTTGAAGGAACGTATCACACGAGTTGCGGTGATTGGCGTTGCGGTTACAATCGCAGGAGTCATTCTCGTTATCCTAGGCGTATGATTTTCACCTCGTTTCCCAAATCGCTTGGTTGCTGGCTATCCTCAAATCAGGAACACCTACATGGAAGAGTATTTGACGGTAAAAGCATCTTTGCCGCACTATGGTATCTGCCACGCCCTA